>NZ_JASJFF010001085.1:0-3751 GCF_030065435.1 Microcystis sp. M53603_WE2 | reverse complement strand
GGGTTCGATGTCGTGTTGATAGAGAATAGCGGAGGCAGCCAGAGAGGACATTCGCACTACGGCGCGACTGCCATCGGTAATATTAGCCGCATGAACGCGATTTTTTAGCCAGAGGGCCATTTCTAGCATATGACTGGCATTCCCCCCTTTCGGGGGGGTAATCTCGGCTGTAATCAAAAATTCTCGGTCTTGAACCGCGCGTTGTAAACGAGTAGTCATCGAGTTATCTAGGGTTTAATCTTGACACTCCCATCGGTAAAACCGAGGGATTCTTGGGCTGAATCTTGCCTCTACTAGCAATGCTAATTTTGGTCTTACATTTTCATGTCTAGTCCGACTACACCTATAAGGCAAGCACTCTTGTGGACTACTCCCCAAGCTTAAATTCGGGTATGCCCTACCCTATTTGATTATTTTTATCTCCCACCTATGCCATATTTTTTGTTAGAGGGCAGTGAGGTATTGGGGCAACCTTTTTGAGTTGGTGACACTAGCCTTTTTACAACGGTCAGTTCGCGTGCCACGACTACACATCTGATTTTCCGCTTGCTTTCACTTTAGCACAAATTATCTTAAAACAGCAGAGTTTTAGTTGTGCTTCGCTGTTTCTATACTGGTCGGGGTTTCATCCCGTCGGTAAAACCGAGGGTCTTCACCCCGACATTTAAGATAAATTTTATAGTAGATTTAGCCCAGAAATGACTCGGAGGCAAGCAATGATCATCGGGCTGCTTTATACTGGTCAGTGCCGGTGCTTGGCTGATATCAGATGAGTTAACTGGCAGGAAAAAATTTCTAATGTAGTATAATACACGGACAGTTTAACCAAATTCGTTTACAAGTGTAAAGGACAACCGATTCGATCGAGCGATCATGCAAACTCTTTCTCGTTTACCTACTAAAGACAAAGGCCTAATCATGCCCCATCCCCTCAAAATCGTCGCTTTAGGTGATAGCCTTGTTTATGGCTATGGCGACCCCGTGGGTGGCGGTTGGGCCGAGCGCCTACGTCGTTTGTGGATGGAAAGTGCTGGTCATGCCCTGTATAATTTGGGTATTCGCGGCGATCGAGTGGTACAAGTGTCCGAACGTTTAGAACAGGAATTTCGTCTCAGGGGAGAAATTCGCAATCGTCTTCCCGACCTGATTCTTCTCTCCGTCGGTGTTAATGATACAGCCCGTTTAGGCCGGCCCGATGGTCGTACTTATACCGATCACGATCTTTTTCAAACTCAAATTGAACATTTACTCGGCCGGGCCCGTTCTCTTTGCCCGGTTTTGTTTATAGGTATGATTCCCGTGGATGAGCGGAAAATGCCCTTTTTAGATTGCTTTTACTTCAACCATCGCGATCAGTATTCTTTTAAAGAAACCACTAAACAAGCTTGTCTAGAGCAAAATATTCCCTATCTCGATTTATTTGATCTCTGGATGGACCGGGGCGATCTGTGGTGTCAAGAAAGATTAATGGAAGATGGACTTCATCCCAATGTGCAAGGCTATCAATCAATTTTAGAGGATATTTTAAACTGGTCGCCCCTCACCTCCTTTGTCGGTGTGGATGGTTTTATTCAACCGTTTACAGGAATTGCACAAAAGTGATGTCCTCTGTTCTCAGTGGTTCTAGCGGTGCTACAGAAACGAGAAGAGCCAGTAATATAACCGAACTTACCCCCTACATATCTACTACAATGCTGAACAGGCAATTGCACTACTCGTTCAAAATGTAGTAAATTAAGGGGCAAAATTTGCCAATCATTGCTCTGAATTTGTGACTCAATAAATTCTCGAAAAGGTGAATCAAAAGTTAATTTTTCCAGACTATATTTTATCGTCATTTTCCCAAAACTACCTTAACTAAGATAAACTAGATTTTCTTTTTCATTAATCATAATTTTATGGTTGTCTCTCCATTGTTTATTATTAGTGACATACCAAAGAAATACATAAGTATTTATTAAAAATTTGAGCCTAATTATTGATAATCTTCAAAATCAGTTAAAGGGGCATCAAAATCATCGGCTATCACAACTTTTCCCGCAGCACTTCTCGGTTGAAGCGGTGGTTTCTTGGCTAACTTTACAGGACTTAATTTAACTACAGGTTCATTATTTTCTGTGATGATAATTTCTTCACCTTTAAGTACAGATTCCAATAACTCATTAAGTTGATTTTTGGCTTGTTTTAATTCAACTGTAGTCATTAGTTTACCTCACTGATTAACAACACAAACATTAGTTTAATCTCAATCAAGAAAAGCGATGGATTAAGTTATATCTAGGGTTTGCTGAATAAATGTGAAATGTAGGCAAGGTAAGAGTTTTGTGGCTTTACGAGCGAAACAGGTGCAAATTTTGAGAGAATCGTCGTTCAAAACCTTGCGTCTTCATCGGCCCGCGTCCTGTAGGGGCGAAGCATTCGGGCAATAACCTATCGGTGAAACCGTAGATTTTCTATCCGAATGCTTCGCCCCTACTTTTTGCCGCAAACCCTATCTATATCCTTACTTTTAATCATGATACCAATACTCACCCCCTGTCAGGAATGTCAGACACATTCTCATACTTTCTAGCGGAATTATCGCCATTAGCCTGTAGTAGTAGTAGGTTGGGTTGAGGAACGAAACCCAACACACAATAATTGTTATGATTTCTTGGAGCAGCTTGAAAAATCGATCTTCTATGTTCAGCAACAGCACAACATCAGTGAAGAAATCTGCACTCGGCAAGGGGCAGTATGAAAATGGGATCACTTATTTAGATTTCAGATGGTATATGGTAAAATTTGCATAATTCAGTAAGATTAGTATTATCCTATATTATTTCAACTCAACTTCCTATGAGTAACAAATCTACGATTAAATTGGTGATCGCTTTTAACGATCCTAACCTGGAGCCTGAAGAACGCGACGAACAGGCCCAAGTATTACTAACAGAACTACAACAGGCAGATGAAGTTGAATCGGTTAAACGCATTCTTGATCCCAATCCCCCTGAAGGTAATAAGTCGTTGGGCGGTTTTTTGGGAGGAATGTTAATGACCGAAGTTAACCCCGCTAATGGGAAAAAGTTGTTAGGGTTTCTGGGCGATCGCTTGGGAGGTAAACCGATAGAATTGTCGGTAGAGGCCAATGGTCGCAAGTTGACGGTTAAGGCTCACAGTCGAGAAGAATTGGAAATAGCTATTAAAGCGGCTCAAGACTTTATCTCAGGTTAAAGAAGGTATTATGGCAAAATTTGCTTTGTTAATTGGTGTGAGCGAGTATTCCGAAGGATTGCGCCCAATTTCTAGTGCCATTCTAGACGTTGAAGCAATGCGCCGAGTATTAGAGCATCCAGACATGGGAGCCTTTGATCAGGTTAAAGTTTTGCCTAACCCAGACAAAGGGAGCATGGAAAAAGCAGTTGAGGATTTATTTGCTAATCGACAGCGAGATGATTTGGTGCTTTTATATTTTTCTGGGCATGGACTTAAAGCTCAAAATGCTAGATTTTTTCTAAGTACAAGAGAAACTGGGCGTGATCAGAATGGAGATTTTCGTCGTGCAACAGCTTTAGCGGCAAGTAAACTTCAAGAGTACATCACAGATAGTCGTTCCCAAAGGCAGATAATTATTCTCGACTGCTGTTTTAGCGGAGCATTGGTTCAGGGAATGCCAATCAAAGGGGAACTTAACATTCAAGAGGAATTAGGAGGTAAAGGAAGGGCGATTTTAACCTCTTCTAGTCCGATTGAATATTCTTTTGAGTCG
>NZ_JASJFF010000438.1:0-5550 GCF_030065435.1 Microcystis sp. M53603_WE2 | reverse complement strand
GGTTACTCCTTACCCTGGGATCAGGTGGGTTACTGGGCGGTTAAAATTGTTTCCGGTGTACCTGCTGCTATTCCCGTCGTCGGTGATCAACTCGTCACCCTGATGCGCGGTAGCGAAAGCGTCGGTCAAGCAACTTTAACCCGTTTCTACAGCTTGCATACCTTTGTACTACCCTGGTCGATCGCGGTCTTCATGTTGCTACATTTCTTGATGATCCGTAAACAAGGCATTTCTGGGCCTCTATAATTCAGAAAAATATCTCTGTCGATCCGAAATCATTTTTAGGAGACATTATCCATGTCCACATTAAAAAAGCCCGATCTCAGCGATCCCGCTCTGCGCGCTAAGTTGGCTAAAGGTATGGGTCACAACTACTACGGTGAACCCGCTTGGCCCAACGATCTCCTCTATGTCTTCCCGGTGGTTATCTTCGGTACGATCGGACTCTGCACCGGTTTAGCGATTATGGATCCCACCATGATCGGTGAACCTGCCGATCCTTTCGCTACTCCCCTAGAAATTCTGCCAGAGTGGTATCTTTATCCCGTTTTCCAAATTCTCCGTATTCTTCCTAACAAACTCTTAGGTATCGCTTGCATGGCCGGCGTTCCCCTAGGCTTGATGTTAGTTCCTTTTATTGAAAGCGTCAATAAATTCCAAAATCCTTTCCGTCGTCCCGTCGCTACCGCTATCTTCCTATTTGGTACTGTGGTCACGATTTGGTTAGGTATTGGTGCCACTTTCCCCATCGATATATCTTTAACTCTCGGTTTGTTCTAAGTTACTGAACTTCACCGGTTTTTTGCCCACGCTTGTGATTCCTGACTTTGGAAGAGCGATCGTGGGCAATTTTAATTGGGGTTTGCGGCAAAAAGTTTTTCTTGGGGGCAGGGTGTGGAATGTGGGGTGTGGGGTGTGGGGTTTTACCGATTTTCAGGTGGTCAACTACCTAATTTTCAGGGAAAAAGTCCAGGGATTTTCCCCCTGATCACTCCCAGTCCGGTACTTTTTGATTGACAAAAAGTCTAAAAGTCTTACCCAACAAGGTTTTTAGATTTATTCAGCCAACCCTAATTGTGATTTCCTCTAACGGGTAATTTGTTGTACCAAAGCGATGACATCGCTGCGGCTGAGTTTTTCCTTACCTAAAGCTAGGACTTCGAGAGTGCCATGGGCTAAAGCGAGGGGAATCTTACAAAAATCGAGTGCCGGCCCATTAGGCAGCGATTGAGTGTAATAATCGGCTAATTTCAGATTACGACGGGCATAATTATGAATATCACTAATTGTCCAACCCTGGGGCAGAAAACTTACCCCCCGGCGCAGATCCTCGCCATGGTTGCGGGCAATATTAACCGCTTGTAAACCCCGGCCAAAACCGATGGCATAACTCCGATTAGTTTGAGTGCCGTCGTACCAATTCCAGAGGTCAGACAGCAATAAACCCACCGCACCGGCCACACTAAAGGTATATTGATCTAATTCTATTTCTGTGCGAATATCCCAGTTATTCCCGGCCCAGTAGGCCATGCGATCGGCCATGGCCGCCGTGGCATCCCAAACCCGGGGGGCGATCGAATCCGGTGCTAACAGGGCCCATTCGCCAATTCTCAGGGTTACTTCTGGCAAAATCTCCCGATGGACTAAGCCAAAAGTAAAATCCTCTTTGGTAGAATTTTCAGTACCTGCTTGTAAATTCAGGCTAATTTGTCTTAATATCTGGGCTTTACTGAAGTTATCTAGGTCGGGATGGTCTTCTACTTCATCGATCGCCCTCATACAGAGATAAGCTGAGGCTACTGCCTCGAGCAGACGATCTGGTAAACGACTTATGGGAATATAAAAAGTTCGACTCGTTTCTTGCAGAATCGTTAAAGCATTATCGCGCAAATTCATTCAGTCCTCTCCTCACGCCAACTTAGGTAACTACGAGTTAAACCAATCAGACAGATCGGTTTAGGTTATTCCGATGTTCCTAAGACAAAGTTGCTGTCTATTGTAGTATTATTATCCAAAATTTCGAGATTATTCTCGAAAAAATCAACCTCTAGGGTATTCTTGACAATTTTTCTTTCTGGGATAGCTGAGGGACAATTACGGCAATTTTTCGAGATTACAGGCTTAAAAAAACGATTTGACCCTTTTTTAAGCAGTATTTTTTGGCTTCATGGCAGGGATTGAAAGGAGATCACTTGTAAAACTGGCCCGATCATGGCCAGGGTCATCACATCTGAGCGAATTTGACCTATAACTGTCACTTTTGCCTTTTTTTGGGTTAATTCGGCGGGAGGGTCTATTAATTCGTAGGTTTGACCGTTATCGGCAATTAATGCCCAAGTTCCCGTGCCTATTTCGATTCTTTTTACCTGACCCGTTACACTAATACTCATGCTTTAATTTCGCTGATTGAGGTGATCGCAATTGCTGCCCCTGTCACAAGCATTCTATCGATATCTTTCCTCGGCATTGATTGCCAATTTTGCCCGACTTTAACCTCATAAATCAGTTTTTTTTATCTAAAAAGCGATCGCCACTTCCGCCACCACCGCTAAGAGGGAGGCCAAAGCCGCTAAAATCATTATTTCTCGATCGGATTGTCTCATGGCTATCTGAGTATAAATTACTAATCCTAGTCTATACCACATCTAACCTAGAGTTGAATTGCTCTAAATTATTTTATCCATAGATAAAAAGCTATAAAAGTTATCATTGCTCGGCAAAAACGGCGAAATCTATGTCCAGATTGCCCTGTATTATTTATTCAGGAAGCCCTAATTAGGGCTTCCTGAATAAATAATACAGGGCAATCTGGACATAGATTTCGCCGTTTTTGCCGAGCAATGATAACTTTTATAGCTTTTTATCTATGGATAAAATAATTTAGAGCAATTCAACTCTAGGTTAGATGTGGTATAGACTAGGATTAGTAATTTATACTCAGATAGCCATGAGACAATCCGATCGAGAAATAATGATTTTAGCGGCTTTGGCCTCCCTCTTAGCGGTGGTGGCGGAAGTGGCGATCGCTTTTTAGATAAAAAAAACTGATTTATGAGGTTAAAGTCGGGCAAAATTGGCAATCAATGCCGAGGAAAGATATCGATAGAATGCTTGTGACAGGGGCAGCAATTGCGATCACCTCAATCAGCGAAATTAAAGCATGAGTATTAGTGTAACGGGTCAGGTAAAAAGAATCGAAATAGGCACGGGAACTTGGGCATTAATTGCCGATAACGGTCAAACCTACGAATTAATAGACCCTCCCGCCGAATTAACCCAAAAAAAGGCAAAAGTGACAGTTATAGGTCAAATTCGCTCAGATGTGATGACCCTGGCCATGATCGGGCCAGTTTTACAAGTGATCTCCTTTCAATCCCTGCCATGAAGCCAAAAAATACTGCTTAAAAAAGGGTCAAATCGTTTTTTTAAGCCTGTAATCTCGAAAAATTGCCGTAATTGTCCCTCAGCTATCCCAGAAAGAAAAATTGTCAAGAATACCCTAGAGGTTGATTTTTTCGAGAATAATCTCGAAATTTTGGATAATAATACTACAATAGACAGCAACTTTGTCTTAGGAACATCGGAATAACCTAAACCGATCTGTCTGATTGGTTTAACTCGTAGTTACCTAAGTTGGCGTGAGGAGAGGACTGAATGAATTTGCGCGATAATGCTTTAACGATTCTGCAAGAAACGAGTCGAACTTTTTATATTCCCATAAGTCGTTTACCAGATCGTCTGCTCGAGGCAGTAGCCTCAGCTTATCTCTGTATGAGGGCGATCGATGAAGTAGAAGACCATCCCGACCTAGATAACTTCAGTAAAGCCCAGATATTAAGACAAATTAGCCTGAATTTACAAGCAGGTACTGAAAATTCTACCAAAGAGGATTTTACTTTTGGCTTAGTCCATCGGGAGATTTTGCCAGAAGTAACCCTGAGAATTGGCGAATGGGCCCTGTTAGCACCGGATTCGATCGCCCCCCGGGTTTGGGATGCCACGGCGGCCATGGCCGATCGCATGGCCTACTGGGCCGGGAATAACTGGGATATTCGCACAGAAATAGAATTAGATCAATATACCTTTAGTGTGGCCGGTGCGGTGGGTTTATTGCTGTCTGACCTCTGGAATTGGTACGACGGCACTCAAACTAATCGGAGTTATGCCATCGGTTTTGGCCGGGGTTTACAAGCGGTTAATATTGCCCGCAACCATGGCGAGGATCTGCGCCGGGGGGTAAGTTTTCTGCCCCAGGGTTGGACAATTAGTGATATTCATAATTATGCCCGTCGTAATCTGAAATTAGCCGATTATTACACTCAATCGCTGCCTAATGGGCCGGCACTCGATTTTTGTAAGATTCCCCTCGCTTTAGCCCATGGCACTCTCGAAGTCCTAGCTTTAGGTAAGGAAAAACTCAGCCGCAGCGATGTCATCGCTTTGGTACAACAAATTACCCGTTAGAGGAAATCACAATTAGGGTTGGCTGAATAAATCTAAAAACCTTGTTGGGTAAGACTTTTAGACTTTTTGTCAATCAAAAAGTACCGGACTGGGAGTGATCAGGGGGAAAATCCCTGGACTTTTTCCCTGAAAATTAGGTAGTTGACCACCTGAAAATCGGTAAAACCCCACACCCCACACCCCACATTCCACACCCTGCCCCCAAGAAAAACTTTTTGCCGCAAACCCCAATTAAAATTGCCCACGATCGCTCTTCCAAAGTCAGGAATCACAAGCGTGGGCAAAAAACCGGTGAAGTTCAGTAACTTAGAACAAACCGAGAGTTAAAGATATATCGATGGGGAAAGTGGCACCAATACCTAACCAAATCGTGACCACAGTACCAAATAGGAAGATAGCGGTAGCGACGGGACGACGGAAAGGATTTTGGAATTTATTGACGCTTTCAATAAAAGGAACTAACATCAAGCCTAGGGGAACGCCGGCCATGCAAGCGATACCTAAGAGTTTGTTAGGAAGAATACGGAGAATTTGGAAAACGGGATAAAGATACCACTCTGGCAGAATTTCTAGGGGAGTAGCGAAAGGATCGGCAGGTTCACCGATCATGGTGGGATCCATAATCGCTAAACCGGTGCAGAGTCCGATCGTACCGAAGATAACCACCGGGAAGACATAGAGGAGATCGTTGGGCCAAGCGGGTTCACCGTAGTAGTTGTGACCCATACCTTTAGCCAACTTAGCGCGCAGAGCGGGATCGCTGAGATCGGGCTTTTTTAATGTGGACATGGATAATGTCTCCTAAAAATGATTTCGGATCGACAGAGATATTTTTCTGAATTATAGAGGCCCAGAAATGCCTTGTTTACGGATCATCAAGAAATGTAGCAACATGAAGACCGCGATCGACCAGGGTAGTACAAAGGTATGCAAGCTGTAGAAACGGGTTAAAGTTGCTTGACCGACGCTTTCGCTACCGCGCATCAGGGTGACGAGTTGATCACCGACGACGGGAATAGCAGCAGGTACACCGGAAACAATTTTAACCGCCCAGTAACCCACCTGATCCCAGGGTAAGGAGTAACC
>NZ_JASJFF010000453.1:0-2066 GCF_030065435.1 Microcystis sp. M53603_WE2 | reverse complement strand
TCGCTCTAGATCAAAAACAATTGACAAAAATCGCTAAATGCCTTTCTATATAAGGGTTACATCCCTTATAACCCCCGTCTATTGCATAACACCAACCGAAGAGCCAATAGTATTAAGCGATAAGCTCGGAGCTGCCTTTTTACTAAAAAAAATCTCCCCACACCCCACACCCCACACCCCACACCCCACACCCTACACCCCACACCCCACACCCCACACCCCACACCCACTTTCAAGTCAGATGTGATTGATCAATCGGCAAATACACGGACGCTATCGGGAATAATCGATAGTTTTACCTTTGTACCGATGTCTAATTGGGTGTTAATCGTTGTTCTAGCGTGGATTTGGCTGCCGGTAGCCGTTAGCAGACAATAACGGTATTCCCGCCCCAAAAATTGGCGATCGCAAATAACTAGCTCTCCCGTCTCATCCGGCTTAATTTTGACATCTTCCTCTCTCAGCATCAATTCCCCTTTGTCCAAATCTTGACCATCAGGGATTTCCCAGACTCCTATCTCGGTTTGCCATTGTTCCCCCTCCCGTCTAGCGGGGAGAAAGTTAGCTTGGGTGACAAACTCGGCCACAAATCGCGAGGCCGGATGACTATAAATTTCTTCGGGATTGTTAATTTGTTCTAATTTTCCTTGACAAAGAACCGCAATTGTGTCACTGATCACCATTGCTTCCTCCCGGTCGTGGGTGACAAAAATGGCCGAGATACCAGTCGCTTTCAGGATATGACGGATCTCGTGCCGTAACCGTTGCCGTACCTGGACATCGAGATTACTTAAAGGTTCATCTAAGAGGATTAAAGAGGGTTTTGGGGCTAAAGCGCGGGCGAGGGCGACTCTTTGCTGTTGTCCTCCCGATAGCTGATGGGGATAACGTTTTTCTAGTCCTTGCAGTCCGACTAAATCTAAAGTTTCCGCCACCCTAGCGTTAATAGCTCTGCTCGATAATTTCTCCCCAGAATTTTTTAACCCGAAGGCGATATTGTCAGCAATGGTTAAATGGGGAAAAAGAGCGTAATCCTGAAAAACCATGCCCGTATTGCGTTTTTCCGGGGGAATAAAGGTTTTTTGGTCGGCAACTATTCGCCCTCCCAATTCAATCACTCCTTGAGATGGTTTTTCAAATCCCGCAATCATCCGCAGTAGAGTGGTTTTACCGCAGCCCGACGGGCCCAATAATCCGAGAATTTCGCCCTCTGTTAAACTAAAACTGATATTATCGACAGCTAGAGTAGGAGAAGCGGGAAAACGCTTGTTAACCTCGGATAAACGCAGAATGACAGACTTTTTCATGGTGGGAAAGACAATCGCCCGGTCGGTGGCGGGGCCATTCACTTAAGAATTATTCCTAATTAGTTCACTATTATTGTTTATAACATCTCAATGCACTAATTAGGAAACTTTCTCAAAAATTTCATGCTCACACCTGAAGATATTATTCTCGTTCCCCGGGGGGCCGAGCATAGCTCAATCCGCCGAGGATTAAGGAAAATCGGCGATTTAGCCCCGCAAATTATCCCGATTAACCTTGGCGCTCCAGAATTCCTCGACAGTTCCTCAGTCTCTGGGCAATCTCTAGAATTTCTTAATAAGCTCACGGGAAAAATTGTGCTGATGGGATTAGCGGGCAGTCTCAGCGATCGCCATCGGGTCGGAGATGGGGTAATCTATCAAGGTTGTGGCGCGGAAACGGGGAATTATTGGCAGTGCGAACCAGAAATAACCGCAGAAATCGCCCAATTAACCGGATATAGTCTTGTTAAAGGTTTAACCAGCGATCGCCTGATTAGCCGATCCGAGGAAAAACGACGTTTAGGACAGGGGGGCTATGAGGTGGTCGATATGGAAGGAGCAAGGATTTTAGCGGCTTTACCGGGGCAAAAAGTGGCAATTGTGCGCGTGATTAGCGATGAGGTGACACAGGATTTACCCGATTTAGCCCCGGCAATTGATAATCAAGGTCAGCTGCTACCATTGCCCCTAGCTCGACAAATGTTAATCCGTCCCATCCCGGCCTTCCATTTGATTCAAGGTTCCCTAAAAGGTTTATCC
>NZ_JASJFF010000634.1:0-9964 GCF_030065435.1 Microcystis sp. M53603_WE2 | reverse complement strand
CAGCTAAATTAGGATTAATTTCAAGAGCTTTGCTGTAGTCAGCTAAAGCTAATTCGTATTTTTGTTGGAGAAGGTAAATACCCCCCCGACCTAAGTAAGCCTCAGCTAAATTAGGATTAATTTCAAGAGCTTTGCTGTAGTCAGCTAAAGCTAATTCGTATTTTTGTTGGAGAAGGTAAATACCCCCCCGACCTAAGTAAGCCAGAGCCAAATTACGATTAAGTTCAATAGCTTTGTTCCAGTCAGCTAAAGCTAGTTCGTATTTTTGTTGGAGAAGGTAAAGAAGCCCCCGACCTAAGTAAGCCACAGCATAATTAGGATTAATGTCAATGGCTTTGCTGTAGTCAGAGAGGGCTAAATCGTATTTCTGCAAGTCTTTGTAAAGATTCCCCCGATTGTTGTACGTCTCAGCATAATTAGGATTAATGTCAATAGCTTTGCTGTAGTCAGCTAAAGCTAATTCGTATTTTTTTTGGTTAAAGTAAAGAAGCCCCCGATTGTTGTAAGCCACAGCATAATTAGGATTAATGTCAATGGCTTTGGTGTAGTCAGAGAGGGCTAAAATGTCAATGGCTTTGGTGTAGTCAGAGAGGGCTAAATCGTATTTCTGCAAGTCTTTGTAAAGATTCCCCCGATTGTTGTACGTCTCAGCATAATTAGGATTAATGTCAATGGCTTTGCTGTAGTCAGAGAGGGCTAAATCGTATTTTTGTTGGTCATAGTAAATATTCCCCCGATTGTAGTAAGCCTCAGCAAAATTACGATTAAGTTCAATGGCTTTGCTGTAGTCAGAGAGGGCTAAATCGTATTTCTGCAAGTTATAGTAAAGATTCCCCCGATTGTTGTAAGCCTCAGCTAAATTAGGATTAATGTCAATAGCTTTGCTGTAGTCAGCTAAAGCTAATTCGTATTTTTTTTGGTCATAGTAAAGAAGCCCCCGATTGTTGTAAGCGTCAGCATAATTAGGATTAATTTTAATGGCTTTGTTCCAGTCAGAGAGGGCTAAATCGTATTTCTGCAAGTTATAGTAAAGA
Organism: Microcystis sp. M53603_WE2; assembly: GCF_030065435.1. Classification (NCBI taxonomy): domain Bacteria; kingdom Bacillati; phylum Cyanobacteriota; class Cyanophyceae; order Chroococcales; family Microcystaceae; genus Microcystis; species Microcystis sp. M53603_WE2. The sequence continues at coordinate 8,930 of NZ_JASJFF010000634.1, read as the reverse complement.
TTCCCCCGACTGAAATACCAAGCAGCACGGGGAGCGAGATCAATTGCCTGAGTAATTGCGGCTAATCCCTCATCATAGCGTTTTAATCGACTTAATACTCCCGATTTCTCGTTATAGTAATTGGGGTTATTGGGAACCAGAGAAATCGCCTGATTAATCACCGATAATGCTTGCTCATAATTTTCTAAATAGCGATAAACAACACTTTGCTCTTGTAAAATACTACTGTGAAACTTCTTTAAATCTTCCCGTTTAGGTAAGGTATTAATCGCTTGTTGCAAAGCTTCTATAGCTGGTTGATCTTTACCTAAATAACCTAATGCTAATCCCTTCCCGTACCAAGCTAAATAGACATTCTCGGACTCATTTTGCTTAATCGCCTCATCAAAGGCTTTAATTGCTTCCTCATGCCTCCGTAACCGCCATAATTGTCCTCCCCTTTGTATCCAAATATCCGCCTTCGCATTGGTATTAGGAACAATAACACCAGTAATCGCTTGAATAATTTCTTGTTGTTGTTGCGGACTAACTTGGGGTTGAGCAGTGGTTAATAATTGCGGTTTTACCTTGAATCTTTCTTGCAATCCGATAAAAGTGCTAATGGGAATCCCTAAACTAAACCCTAACTGAATTTCCGTTACCCCTGCTGTTTCCGAACTTCCATGAATCCCTATTACTCTCCCCTGGGAGTCTAAGACTGCACCGCCACTCATGCCCCCAAATGTGATGCTGGTATAAACTAATTCATAGCCTCCGGTTAAAGAAGCAACACTTTGTAATGTTCCCCCTTGTTGAGTGCTTAAAGGACTTTGGCGGGTTTGTAGTAATCCCTGTTCTTTATCGTGAATTGCACCGCCACTAAACAACCATTTCGAGGGATTTTGTCCAATTTTGGGGAAGCCTGCCGCAAAAACAAAATCACCGCTATTTGGGTTATAATTCGCTATTTCCGCAACGGGATAATTGTCCAGACTTTCAAACTGAAAGACTGCTAAATCTACCCCTTCCTGCCGAATAATGGTGCTTTTCTCGATGTTTCGAGTTTTGCCGTCGCTGGTGACGACGGTGTAGGTGTAATCAGCACAGCTGTCGGTGCGTGCCATTTCTCCGCAAAGGACGTGATCGGCGGTTAGGACGGTGTAAATATTCCCTTCTTTAGCGATAATTACGCCACTTCCATTGGCAATTACGCCACTTCCATTGGTTTTACTGCTACTATCAATCCGCACGGTGAAACCCTTCGCTTTCGCTTCTAATTCGGCGATATAGTCATTAGAGGCGGTGGTTTCTATATCGGGGTTCACCGGCGGTAGGGGTAGGTTATAGGCGCTGAGGATTTCGGGACGGATGTAGATTAATAGGGTATTGATGGGAATGCCCCAATTAACCGCTCTCATCTTTTGGATTTCTGCGTCTGTGGGTTTTGTACCGTCTTCGTAGGTGTAGTTAGAGAGAATCGGATGGGCCGATCGCCCGTTAATGCCGATTAACTCCCCATCAACAAAAATGCCGCCGCCACTCATTCCCTGCACGATATCGCCACTATAACCGACGCTGTAGCCATCCCGGAGGGGTCGAGCGCTCACCTGTTCGAGGGTTCCCTTTGTCGTCCGATACTGTCCCGTTTCGGCAACATATCCCGCGGCCACCACTTCTAAACCGATCCTGTTTTGATTGATGGTAAACTCCGCGATGGTGGCGATCGAATATTCCCGGGTATCGCTAAACTCCAGCAGGGCGAGATCTTGATTCTCCGATAGGGAATTGGGGACAATGCGGGCCGCACGGCTGTGGCCGTCGTAAGTTTGTACCTGTAGGGTTTTCGTGTTGCGGGTAACGTGGGCGTTGGTTAGGACAAGGTAATTATCGCCTTTTTTAGCAATAATCGTCCCCGATCCCCGATTTGTCTCGCTAGTAATCTTAACGGTGACTCGTTGTAGGAATTGCTCCTCGGTAAGCTCCCGATCGCCCTGTGCCGTCAGAATGGGATCATTAGAAATATTTCCGGCAGCCGGGGTGATAAGGGTTAACCCGGGTTGAGGCAGTAGGGAGAAAAGAAGGATGAGGGCGATCGAAGGTTTGATCATGGCTGTTACCTAGGGTTTGCTGAATAAATGTGAAATGTAGGCAAGGTAAGAGTTTTGTCGTTTTTCTCGTGAAACAGGTGCAAGATTTTGAGAGAATCGTGCTTCAAAACCTTGCGTCTTCATCGGCCCGGGTCCTGTAGGGGCGAAGCATTCGGGCAATAACCTATCGGTGAAACCGGAGATTTTCTATCCGAATGCTTCGCCCGTACTTTTTCAGCAAGCCTTACCTTGCTATTTTAAGTAGTAAGAACGAAGAAAAAAGAAGATACCGGAGGTGGTGAGAAGTGCGATCGCTGGGGGGATAATCGGAACCCAGAGACCGAAATAACTAAAGAGAAGCCAACCGATACCAGTAAGGGAAATCACAGCGATCGCCACTGTCAAAAGTACCGTTTTTACCCGAAGAAAACGCCACGTTAATAATCCCCCCACCAGGGACCAACCCAGCACCCAGAAAGCCTCCTGTAGGGGATTCCAAAAAGCGATCGAGGCTCGTTCTCCTGTCATTGTATCGAGAATTTGACTGACTGCGTGCGCGTGCAAATAAACCCCCGGAATTGCTTCCGATGGGTTGCGACTAAAGGGGGTTAAAAAATCATCGATCCCGGGTTCTGTTACTCCAATCAGGACAATTTTTTCCCGGACTGATTCGGAATTAAAACGCGGATCTAAAACCTGTCGGAGAGATTTTTTCGGAGCAATTTTGATGATTGCATCGATGCCATTATCGGCGATTCGACGGTAAGCGAGCATAACTTGACGGCCGGATCGGGTATCGGATTGACTGGTTCTGTAGGGGCCGCGGTTGGATTGTAGCCAGTCACCGAGATGAGTATCCCCAATATTAATTTCTAGAATTCCCCGCTCCAGTTTATTGCAGTCAAAATCTTGATTCTGGGATTCTAGATATCGTTTGGCAATTAGGAGACTAAAACTAGGAGCATAATCTTTAAAATTACAGGACATTGAGTCAACTTTGGCCAAAGAATCCGGGGGAAGACAGGGAGAGGTGCGATCGAGTTTTGCCTGATATAAAAAACGACGAATTCGGGGAACTCCGGCAATGGTTTCGTCTGGGACTATGTTACTAAAACCACTCTGATTTTTTGGCAGTTCCGGGGGTGGGGGAAATCCGTCCGGTTGTGGGTAATTATTAAACTTACAAATCGAGATAAAATTAGGAGTATTTTGTAATTGTTTGGCTAGGGGTGGATAATCTTGACTGGCAGCGATGGGACGGAGGATATCTAAGGCGATAATTTGCGGTTCGTAGGGCAGTAATTTATTTAAAAGCTGCGATAATGCTTCTCCTGCGAGGGAACGTTTTTGATCGCTTCCGGGTATTGTTGGTCTTTTCATACCCATGCGATCTTGATATTCCCAATCTTGGCGATCAATGGTAATAATTAATAATCTGTCATCGGGTTTATCTTTGGGTTTTAGTTGCATCAGGCGATCATAAATATTTAATTCTAAGGGTTCTAAAATTCCTGTTTCTCTTATTGCCAAGACTGTCATCGTTACGGCTAAACCTAAACCGAAAGTTAGAGCAAATCGTCGCCAATTTTGTTGTTTTTGAGGGGAGTTACTGAAACTATGCCAAGTGGGGGGTTCTTCGGTGGGATTGGGGCAAACTACGGGCAGCCAACTGGCACAGGGATAGTCTTTTTCCCAGTCATCGTGGAGATTTTTTTGGGCTTCATGTACGGCGCTATAGAGAGATTTATTATTGGTAAAAGCGGTTAAAAAGTATTGCAGAAATTTGGGAGAAACGGGATCGGGTAATTTCTCGCGCATAAAGATTAGATGGGGTAATGCCATCCCTTTTTCCCGTGATAGTTGTTGTGCTAAACCGATACCATCACAGGAGTTAAATATCGCTAACTTTAACCCGTTTTTAGTAGCTTCTCCCAGGGAAAAGCTAAAATCAGCTATCTTTAATTTATGAGTTTCTGTTAGTTGAATTTCGCAATCTTGACCATCTTCTGTACTGGCACTATGACCGCTAAAAAAGAGGATATTCCAAGTTTCTTGACGCAATAACTGATTTAATTTTTGCGGGTGAGGGGCTTTTTCCCAGATAATTTCGGCTCCTGCTTTTCCCGCAATATCGTCTAAAGTTTTGCGATCTTCTTCGAGAAATCTTAAGTCGGTGGCATAGCCTAAAATGGCTAAAATCCGAATTTTTTCATGATTTTTTAATTGTCTGGTTAAGGTATCGTATTCTGAGACAATAATGGCTATATCTGCGCCAGTATTTTGGAGAATTTCCCATTTTTCCCAGGGGAATCTTTGCAGCCAAATATTATCGGTTTGTAACCAGATACGAAAGTTATTGCCAGAGCGCAGAATTGCGGTTTTGATCGGTTCAAATTCTGGGCTATTATTCAACCATTTGTTTAAGTTATCCTCAAATAATTTGGCTTTTTCTTGGCAGTTTTTAAAAACTAAACTCTGCTGAGAACTATTGGTAATTTGTTGGGGATTGCTATCTTTTAAGACTTTAAAAAATCCCTCTAATTCACTATAGTGACGTTGCCATTGACGGTAAAAAGTTAATAACTCTAAATTAGCTGGTAGCCTTGCTTTGATCACAGTTTGGGGACGAGAATTAAGATCGGGACGAATTTCTAATTTTACTTTAAATCCCCGATCGAATGTGCCATCTAGTTCGAGAGTTAGGAGTTTAATCATGAAGTTTTTCCTCGCTTATACTTGTAAATATTCGGTTACTCTTGCCGATTCTAAAGCCACTTCAATGAAGAATTTATCCCCCAATTCAGCATCAAATCGATAACGAATAAATTCATCGTTATCTGTGGCAATTACTTCTCGAAAAACCTCACCAGTTTCGGTGAGAATACTTAATCTTAAATGGGGGGGTAAAGTGCTTGTTTCTCCCGTGGGGTAAACAGTCGCTTGCAGGCTAAATATTTCTTCAGTTTTAGCGATAGTAATCATCAAAGCGAGGGGATTTCCCAGTAATTCTACTCCTAAATCTTTGATGCGTTTAATTTCTGTATTTTTGAAAGCTGGAACCAGTGACAGTGAGCTAAAATCGAGGATACTTTGCCAATCAATGGGGAAATTATGGGCAAACCAATTGGTTAACTTGACGGGGGATTTTTGCCGACGGGTAATTAAAATTTTTCTCCAGTTACTATTGACGATAACTGCTGCCCATTCCTGAAAAGCAACGGCTTTTCTGGGAAAGATTAACTGAGGATTAGCTAAGATGTCTAGTAAGGTTGTCAATCTATCTAAAGATAGTTTTTCTTCCATCTTTTCCCGTTCAATCTTAACTGCTTGTAATTGACACTCTCCCCATAAATCTAAAGAATCTGATCCTGATTGCAGTTGATTTCTCGGTAGAGAGTAGTTAAGATTACGCTTAATATATTGTCCTTTTTCCTTAATATCTTTATGGGTAGTACAACCCCAAATTCTCAGATGACTTTCGGCAGTGTTTACCTGTACCGCTAGATAATAATCACCAATTAATTGAGGAATATCTACCCATTCTTGAGGAATTTCGATCGCTTCTAGATCCAGAGTTTCGCTGGCAATAACTATTACTGACTTTTCGCCTAATTTAACGGTAAAACCATTAACTCCTAGTTGCCAGAAATCCTCTTGATTTTCTACTAAACTAACCCCAGGCATCCCTGACTGTAGATAGTTAAAAATAACTTGTTGACAGAGATAATTAATATAAAATCTCTGACGAATACTGGCATCAGTAAAACTGGCACTTTTTGCCCAACTTATCTCTTGAATATCTGCGGGTATTTCTAGCCAAATGCTATCAGGAGTTAGTTCTAACCAATCATTAACCATAATTAATCCTCCTGAGTTGTTGCGCTGGTTTGATAGTAGTATGTTAGCCATGGTTCTATTGCCTTACTAATAACTTCTCTATCGTGGGACTGGAAAGAAATATGCAGGTTTTCGCTGGCCCAGGGTAAAAACTTTTTAGCGAGGTGACGATAAACTTTATCCAGTTCCCTAGAAACCTGATATTGTTTGATAACCACCGTGGTAATTTCTGTAATCTTAGCGGCAATTGCCACTTGTCCCAACCCCAACCCATAAGTCATCTCTAGAATTAACTGAATTTGCGGATGCAGTTTTGCCTGTTGCGGCTGCTGACAAATCTGTTGAATTTCTGCCCCTAACCAAGCTAGAATTTTTTGGTGGTTTTGTTGCGACTCGCGAAAATTTTCCGCCGCTTCTAATTGCTGCCAAGGGGTATCATGGAGAGTATCTTCGATCATTTCCTCCCTCGTGCTACTTTCCTCACCCCCTAAAGGTTGCTGTAGAGAAATTGTTTTTCCTTGGGGAAATAAATAATCAAAAATAGCTTGTCCCGCATCCTCTAACCATCGGTTAATTGTCGCAGAACTGATTTTGATGGTAGAGTGGCTATCCGAGTTATAAGCAGCGGCGATTTTTTGCCAGATTTCTGGACTAGGTTCCTGAATTTTACCATCGGTTTTGATTTTTGCCTGGGCATAAATTTCTTTATAGTAATCCCAAGCTAAAAGGTAATTTTCGAGAGTTTCTCCCACTAATCCCCTCGCCAGGAGAGCTTGGCTGAGACGCGCTCCGGTAGAATTAAGTAGTAGGCTCCAAGTATTATGGCCGAATGCTTGACTAATCTGACGGATGCGATCGATTAAGCGATATTTAATCCTCTGATTGGCAAAATTATCGAAGCGAGTGGAGAATAAAGGCTTAAAGTCAGCTAAGATAGCCTCAAAACCAAGAATTCCTTCGTTAAAGTAGTCTTCGATCTGATAATCTAGTTTAGCTTGATATTTTTGATAGATTTCGGCAGCAGCCCAGTAGCAAGGTTCCTGCAAATAAGCGTATAAATGCCCACGAAAAAGATGATTTTGGGAACCGGGATTCTGATACTGTTGCTGAAAGAATAGGGCCAAATACTCCTCGGACTCGACATTAGGATCGATTGGGCCATAGCTTTCCATGTTACGACGCAAACGCCGATCACAATTCCATTGTGTCCTATTTTGCTGCAAAACTAAAAAGCAACAAAACTTCTCCAGCAAAGTCTCTCGTTTTTTCATCTAGCTACTCCCCGTGGAGGTCAACTAAACTCTCTATCGTTCCACTTGCAGCTTTTATGCAGTATTTTGGCATTTTGTTACAAATTGATCATACTCGGTCTAGGAGAGTCACATTGACATACTCCCCCAACCCCCAACAGCTAACCCCGATGGAGGACCAGAACGGGCATATTAAAAAAAAACCTGTCCAGTGTTCCTGAGAAACGTTAACATAAGTTAACAACCCCTTGACAACCGATAAGATCATCCTCAATTTATCAGGAGTTCGACAGCGTGAACAAAAACGGTAATAACAAAAAATGGCGCAATGCGGGACTATATGCCCTATTGTTAATCGTAGTCCTTGCCTTGGCCTCAGCTTTCTTCGATCGCCAGCCAGCAGTGCAACAAACTTGGAAGTATAGTGAATTTTTACAGGAAGTGCGGGAAGGTAAAGTAGAAACCGTGCGCTTAAGTGCCGACCGGCAACGAGCGATCGTACCCACCCAAGATGGAGCAAATGTATTAGTTAACCTGCCCAACGATCCGCAATTAATCAACATCTTGGCAGAAAATAACGTTGATATTTCCGTACTGCCCCAAAGAGAAGAAGGAGTATGGGTAAGAGCCTTCAGTAGCCTATTTTTCCCTATATTGCTTCTTGTTGGTCTATTTTTCTTGCTCCGTCGCGCCCAAAGTGGTCCTGGCTCCCAAGCGATGAACTTCGGCAAATCGAAAGCAAGAGTACAGATGGAACCCCAAACCCAGGTTACTTTCGGTGATGTGGCCGGGATTGAAGGGGCAAAATTAGAATTAAACGAAGTGGTGGACTTCCTGAAAAATGCCGATCGCTTCACGGCAATTGGGGCAAAAATCCCCAAAGGAGTCCTTTTAGTCGGTCCTCCGGGGACAGGTAAAACCCTGCTTGCTCGCGCAGTAGCTGGAGAAGCGGGAGTCCCGTTTTTTAGCATTTCCGGTTCGGAATTTGTGGAAATGTTCGTCGGGGTGGGTGCTTCTCGCGTCCGCGACCTATTTGAACAAGCGAAAGCGAATGCACCTTGTATCGTCTTTATCGATGAGATTGATGCTGTCGGTCGTCAACGGGGTGCCGGTTTAGGGGGTGGTAACGATGAACGGGAACAAACCCTCAACCAATTATTAACGGAAATGGACGGTTTTGAAGGTAATACAGGTATTATCATTATCGCCGCCACTAACCGCCCCGATGTGCTGGATGCCGCTTTATTACGTCCGGGTCGTTTCGATCGCCAAGTGGTGGTAGATCGTCCCGATTACGCTGGCCGTAAGGAAATCCTTAATGTCCACTCCAGAGGCAAAACTTTGGCTCAAGACGTGGATCTCGATAAAATCGCCCGTCGTACCCCCGGTTTTACCGGTGCCGATCTAGCTAATTTGCTCAACGAAGCCGCAATTTTAGCGGCACGTCGCAATTTAACCGAGATTTCTATGGATGAGATCAACGATGCGATCGATCGTGTTCTAGCAGGTCCTGAGAAGAAAAATCGCGTCATGAGTGAAAAACGCAAAACTTTAGTTGCTTACCATGAAGCTGGTCACGCTTTGGTGGGTGCTTTAATGCCGGATTATGATCCCGTCCAAAAAATTAGTATTATTCCTCGCGGTCGCGCTGGGGGTTTAACTTGGTTCACTCCCAGCGAGGATCGCATGGAATCCGGGTTATATTCTCGCGCTTATCTGCAAAATCAGATGGCTGTAGCTTTGGGGGGTCGTTTAGCTGAAGAAATTATCTTCGGTG
>NZ_JASJFF010000523.1:0-1071 GCF_030065435.1 Microcystis sp. M53603_WE2 | reverse complement strand
GGGGGGGTTTTGGGGGAACTTTCGATCATAGATTCTTGTCTAGCGTCGATAGGCTAACCAAAAGATGAATGCGGGCAAAATAACTAATAGCATAACTAGAATTGCCCCAAAAATCACGCTTACCCCCGGCGGTGATTTTAAAATTAAGGGTAGCCAAACGATCGATAATAACAGAATTATCCCCACCATCAGGGGTAATACCTCTTGTCCAAAGCGCCGATTCGTACTCACCCAACGAAATCCCGTCCAGCGCCAACTGCGTTTATAGGGATAGTGGGGGGCTAATTGTTCGATAATTTGACCGTTTTCCTGTAGCACAAATATCTGTTGACAGCGATCACAGCCAAAGGCATCGGTCAATAAAATCGGGCACAATGTCCCTTTCCGACGACAGGGACAAGGATAGTCTTGGTGTTGGTCGATTTTGGTATATTTATGCGGTCGCACAAGCTAAATTTTTGTTTATCAACGTTTGTTTTTAGTTGCTCGTGGTCAATGGCTAAGGTATTCAACGGTTGCCCAAAATCCTCAACCCTATTGCTCACGGGTAATTCCCATCTTAAGGTATATCCCTAAATTATTCATCCTGACCTTAAGGTATATTTCAAGATTTTATGAACTACTCCAATCCGCTACGCGCTCGATTGGAGTTTCTGACGATTCTTCGTCCCTAGATGCCTCATACTTCCGCACAAGGTAGCGCTAGACGACTCTGCATCTAAAGAGGCTCGTTCCAAGCCCCTAGCATAATTGAGCATAACTTGTGCAGCAGCTACATCTCGATCACAAGAATAGCCACATTTCTCACAGCGATGAACTCTTTCGGCTAAAGATTTCTTCTTTTGATGACCACAATTAGGACAAGTTTGGGAGGGTTTAATTTTTTGGGTAGGAACCTCAACATAAAAACCCCCAGCTTCCGTGACTTTTTCTGGCTCTTCGGTTTGTGTTATGCAATGGACGGGGGTTATAAGGGATGGAACCCTTATAGAGAAAGGCATTTAGCGATTTTTGTCAATTGTTTTTGCTCTAGAGCGAACTAATCAATTAAGTCTCTTGCCAGATAAGGAT
>NZ_JASJFF010001050.1:0-2080 GCF_030065435.1 Microcystis sp. M53603_WE2 | reverse complement strand
AATATCCTCCCGTTCCAAATCATCGTAGTCGGCTAAAATATCTTCGATACTCATGCCAGAACTAAGTAATTCTAGGATAAATTCAACAGGATAACGCAATCCTCGAAGGCAAGGTTTGCCATGACAGATATTTAAATCGAGTGTGATTCGCTGCCAAAGTTGGTTTTCCATAGGTAATTCAGTTGCTTGTAATCGTCCAATCTTCTCTCCGCCTACTTCTACTATGCACAATTCTGTCTTTAAGTCAAGTTACTTTACAAAACTTCAAGCAATTTCTTGACAAAATTTAACCTTTTTTCTCATTTTTGAACCCTCACAAATTAATTATGCAAGGGGTTTAATCTACTATACACAACTAGGGATACTACGAGAACTAACACTGTCATTGATGACCAACTCATGGCTGATGCTCTTAAAGCTACTGGACTCTCTTATTCTTTGTGTGATAAATTTAACTTATATAGTAGTGATCGATCTTTGTGTCCTTTGTGTCTCTGTGGTTCGTTCCCCTCACTATTTATTTCCGGCAGTCTTCATTGACTATCTAGACCAAAAAAAACCAGTCTTCCCTAATTTTTCGGGAAAACTGGCCAAGCTAATCTTGAGATTTTAACCGACGTTAGCGGTTTGTTTTTGGCTAAAAAATGCCGCTAAAACCTGTTGGGCAATCTGGGGACTGGTTAAACCCAAATCAGCGAAGGATTCCTCTGGTGTTGCGTGGTCCACTAATTTATCGGGAACCCCGAAACGCTTGACCGGAACTAGAATATTAGCATCCTGTAAAGCTTCCAAAACCGCAGAACCAAAACCACCCATCAAACAACCTTCTTCTAAAGTCACCACTTTACCAAGACGTTGGGCAAGGGGAAAGATAAGTTCTGTATCAAGGGGCTTGACAAAACGAGCATTAACCACTGTGGCTTCGATGCCGTGTTCGCTGAGGATTTCGGCCACCTGTAGGGAAGTGTTGACCATCGTGCCGTATCCTAACAGGAGAACATCATCGCCACTGCGGAGAATTTCGCCCTTACCGATGGGTAAAGCTTCCCAACCCTCTTCCATCAGGGGAACCCCTAAACCGTTGCCCCGGGGGTAACGCATGGCAATGGGGCCGCTGGTATGATTAATCCCCGTCACCACCATTCTTTGCAGTTCCGCCTCATCTTTCGGGGCCATAATGGTCATATTGGGGATACAACGCAGATAGGCGATATCGTACATCCCTTGGTGGGTCGGTCCATCGGCCCCGACAATACCGGCCCGGTCCATACAAAAGAAAACCGGGAGATTTTGAATGCAGATATCATGAATAATCTGATCAAAAGCCCGCTGCAGGAAAGTAGAGTAAATAGTGACAACCGGGCGCATTCCTTCGCAAGCAAGACCACCAGCGAGAGTAACCGCGTGTTGTTCGGCAATTCCCACATCGATGTACTGTTTCGGCAGTTTTGCCTGAAATTTATCTAATCCCGTCCCCGTGGCCATGGCGGCGGTGATACCGATAATGCGCGGGTCATTTTCCGCTAATTTAGTGAGAGTATGCCCGAAAACTTTGGAATAAGCGGGAGGTTTCGGTTTACTGGAGGGAATCGGTTTACCCGTGGCTAAATTAAAGGGATTTTGGGCATGATAACCCACTTGATCTTTTTCGGCCCATTCGTAGCCTTTGCCTTTAACGGTGGCAACGTGGACGAAAACCGGTCCGTGGACCTTATGGGCCTGTTTAAAAGTGGCGATTAATTCGGGAATATTATGACCATCAATCGGGCCAAAATATTTAAAGCCCAATTCCTCAATGACAGCGCCGACTTTGGGAACTGCTAACCGTTTCATTCCTTCTTTGACTCGTTCCATTTCCGGAGTGAGGGAGTCCCCGAAGAAGGGTAGATTTTTCAATTGTTCCTCGATATTATCAGCGATAAACTGGACGGGTTCGCTAAGACGAACTTTATTGAGATAGCGGGAAATTGCCCCGACGTTGGGGGAAATGGACATCTCGTTATCGTTGAGGATAACCATGATGTTGGTGTTCGGTAAATGTCCAGCATGGTTAATCGCCTCTAGGGCCATACCCCCGGTT
>NZ_JASJFF010000709.1:0-6124 GCF_030065435.1 Microcystis sp. M53603_WE2 | reverse complement strand
CTTTTCTTCAGCTATTTATGAATGTCTGAATGATGCCCATCTGAAACATAAAAAAGAACTGGATTCCTTGCTGACTCTACGATTTCAGAAGTTTAATAAATCTCAGATTATGAACGTCTAAAGTATAGCATAGTCAAGTACGACATTATCTGTGCAGCCAGCCAAACCAATTTCATTGATCGTCAGTACGTCATGACCGGCAGCCGTAAGTAACTTAACCAGAAGTTGGGCTTGCGAGTCCTCATCAAGCAATAATCTTAGACTCAACACTAATCCCCTTTGCTTCCAGACGGTGGCGTTCTTCTTCTGCTTCTTGCTTGAGTAGCTGCTGATTCCTCTCGCAATAGTCAATTGCTTCATAGATGGCAGCCAGGGGTAACTCCCAATTAAGGGCTGCTTCTTGAGGAGTCATGTCATTGACAATCATATCTGACCAGACATCAAAAGCTTTCAGCCTCCTGCCTTGAAAACAAAGCTGTTGTCGCCAGGAATGAGGACGTTTCTCTAAATACTGCCATTGAGTTTTCGCTACGTTGGTAGTCATGCTGATGCCTTGATGAAAGCTGGTATCCCTAGTTTATCCGATTAAAACAGGGGAAACCACCTGAGACTCCTTCCCCTGTGAATCCCTAGTCAGGGAGAAGAATGTAAAGATTTATTAAATTGTAGCGTAGGATACTTTTCGGGGGGGTAGTGTGTATTGTTGTTTTCAATCGCCTTTGGGGTTGGGTTGGACTGTCGCTCAACCCACGCTACAAGACTGCTTATCTTGACTAAAAAAAACCCGATTCTAAAGTCCCAAACCGATCTAGTCGGGTCAGGTAAATCGTTCTCTGACTTTTAGTCGATGTTACCTCGATATAAGGTTCTCTTAGTTCGGGATGCCGGTTTTTCAGGTCTTCAAGCGATCGCACTAACTTTAAATAATCATTGTAGGTTTCCTTGATTTTGATCGCAATTTCCGTAAGATTCTGATTGTTAACTTCGGGAAAAAAGCCACGAAATTGAACCGCAGGACGAGTTATTAAGAGGCTTTCTTGCTATTTCTGATTAGCAACCCCAATCATCCGGTCAAATGCCTCATAATTGCTGCTTTCTAAGGGATGGGTGCGATAAACTTGGGGATAACGGCTTTTATCCCTTCCTGCTAACCAGGTGACGGGTTGATAACCGCCAATTTCCTTACAGGCCTTCAAAATTGTGGTGTCTGGACGTAAAGCACTTTTTGACCCGTCAACCGCAAGGCATTGAGAGCGAAATTTTGAGTTGAGGCGGCAACCTGCTTGTCGGTGGCTAAATGCGACAGATACTGGCGGATTTCGTCAACTCCCATCTCTGGAGGGGTGGCGTTTGTTGTGTAAAGAGGATAAAGTCTCGAATGTAGTAGAGGTAGGATTTTTCCGTCTTCAAGCTAAAGTGCTTGAGACGCATGACTTCTCGGACTCGTTCTAACAGTCGATGGAACTGGGCTTCTTCTGTCATCGGCAAATGCGGTAAAATCGGTTTGGCAGAGATACTAGACCGCCCCCTGCGGTAATTATGCCCAAATGGGGGTGATTAGACCGCACGGTGCGGTATTAAGTTTTATTTATGGGGTGTTAGACCGATGGAGGTGGGATAGTAGGATAAAGGGGTTATGATTCACTGAGAGAAATGGAATATAAAGCAAAGGTTTCTACACTCCTAAAAAAACAGCCAATTCAAGGCGAAGAGCTTGCTGATAATCAGAAAGTTGCTGTGCCCACAGGCAAGGTTTACACTGTGGATGAGATACTTGAAACTAATGGACTACACTCTCATGTCGAGCTTGCCTTTGAGTCTGGCTCTTGGTGGATTTTCTTGCCTCACTGGGATACTGGTCTTCAAACCCAAGAAGTTAAGGCTGTCTTCTCTCTTGAGCAAGCAAACATCAGTAACCTAATTTATGGTTATTTAGTATTTAGTCGTGGCACTCAAGAAGTTCTCCGAGTAAGGGCAACGTCTGGTCAACCTGGTTATCAGTACCCTGGGGCTCACACTCAAAGGGGTAAGGGTTGTATTCCCCCTGATAATGACTGGAAGATTTCTACCAATGGATACTATCTTGCGACTCCAGGTATTGAAGGGATGTTTTACCATATCACACCAGATCCAGATCCAGACACAGGACGAAGTGAATTCGGACTTCACCGCGACTCTAACGTTGCAATTTATCCAGGCTCTGCTGGGTGCATCGTAGTCAAGACTAGTGACTTCAACGACAAGATTCGACCTTTTTTAGATGGATTGAGAGAGACACAAAGCTTCATTTCTTTGAGTGTTTTTTACAGCACCTAACTTGTGCCAAGGTGTGAGCTTTCTCAATGCCATAGACTTGAGCAGATTCTTGTTGCGTTAACTCTGTAAATCTAGTTATTAGGAGAAAAGTGATGGCTTTTGAATGGAATGATTTTGTGAGTACAATTCGAGATGCTGAGATTGAGTTCGAGCATCTCAAGAAGGTGCAGCTTGCCCAAGCTATTCTTGAATCTGGGCGGGGCAACTCCGACTTATTTAAGCTACACGGTAACCCATTTGGAATGAAGTATCGTCCCGAAATGAGTGGAATAGCAATTCCTGTTACTTACGAAGCAAGTGATGGTGAAGACATATACTGTAAATTTGTAACTCTTGAGGATGCCATTCGCGGATATTGGATATTTATTAATCGACCAGTATATTCTGGGTGGCGTTCGAGTATTTCTTCGCCTGAGACATATATAAGGTTTATTGCATTTGCTGGCTATATAGGTGGTGATTCCACTGCAAAACAAACATATGTAGACAAAGTCGTTAATTTGTTCGATGAAGCTTCAAGGCTCCTCAGGAAAACAACTGAAAATGGCAGTTTCTGGAAGCAAAATGGCGTTCTTCTCGAGGTTGGACATGGCACATTGCCCAGTGGGGTATTTGACCCAGGCACAGTTGGTGTCAACTCTAAAAATGAGTATGAGTTGAATAAGATTGCTGCAGAAGCGGCAAAGCGTGTTATCAGACAAGCTGGCGTACCTTGTGACATCACAGATGCAGTTGCAAGCTTATACAATTTAGGAACGCGAGCCGCTGGCTATGACGTATTCTGCTCAATTCATCACAACAGTGCTAATCGTTCTGCTCAGGGCGCAGAAGTGCTAGTCCACGATCGTAAAGCAGATCCTCCAGATTTAGCACTTTCACGGATAATGAGTGCAGAAATTGCGGCAGAGTTAGGTATACGAGATCGTATTGCAGGAGGACGCGAGCCACGCCAAGCACTTGGAGTGTTAAGTGGTGCAGAAGATACGGATGTTCGAGTTGCAGTTTTAGCTGAAGTCTACTTCATTGATGTTTCTGTGCCTGATGTAGTTGACTGGAGTACAAGAGGCGGACAAGCAATAGGTAGAGCGATTTTGAAATGGCTAAGAGCTAATCAGTAGCTGGACTCTCTTATTTTTGTCCTAACAGCAGCAGATAGAACCTGCGATCGCTATCGCTGTAGCTGCAGCAGTGCGATCGCCATCGCCGTAGGGTGCGTTAATGTTAATGTAACGGTGCGATTCGTTTCTAGGGGAATAAATAGCCTAGAGTGCTGATAAAACAGCATAACTGACAAAAAGGATGTAGGTGAAAGACCTACCCTGTAAGGGACACAGTGACTCCCGACCTGCCCCCAGTGACTAGACTCGGAAATCTAGAGGCTGAAGCGGAGAACAAGGACGCAATCAGAGCCAAAACAGATAGGCGCAAGGCGCGTTAACGGGGAGACAATAAGGGAAAACCAGAAAAAGCATCCAATTTCAGAGCAACAATCTGAGCTAAAAATGTTGACTCAACCTTCTAAACTCGCAGAGCTTTCGTTACGGTATCTGCTATCCCTAGAGTTGAAGGTGGGTGAAGTGGTCAACCCTAAATTGTCAAAACAATCCCAAAGTCGGAACGAAGAAAAACGATGATTAGGTCAAGAGAAAAGTCGAAACTCAAGTAGGTTGGACGAGCAACGTAACCCCTAACATCGGGTAGGACGAAGCGTAATTGCTTCGAGGTAATCAGTGATCGCCGATCGCATCGCCTGTAGGTTGGGTTGACGCAAGGAAACCCAACTTCCATATTCATATTAAAATAAGAGATAAGTTTTCAAAAATTCTGAACCTGATGAAAATCAAAGCTATTATTCATCCAGCCGAAGAAGGCGGTTACTGGGCTGAAGTTCCCGCTCTGCCCGGTTGTATAACAGAAGGAGATAGTATGGACGAAGTTGTCGATAACCTCCAAGATGCCATACAAGGCTGGTTAGAAGTTGCCAATGAAAGCAAACAACCTGAATCTAGGTCAGAAGTGATTGAAATTGCTGTATGAAATCAATATCAGGGAAAAAACTCTGTAAAATTGTCGAAAAAAAAGGTTGGATACTCAAAAAAATTACCAGTAGTCACCATATTTATGAAAAGGAGGATGAAGATAAAATTCTATCTATTCCTGTACACCGCAATCAGGACTTAAAAATTGGAACTTTAAAATCAATTATGAAAATAGCTCGATTATCGGAAGATGACTTATAAGCTTTCGTAGGGTGCGTTAATGTTAATGTAACGCACCATCAATTTCCTAATATTCGGTGGGTTACGCTGTCGCTAACCCACCCTACTGGTTTGTTTCAGCTAATTTGGTGTATTAGAAAAATGCTATAAATTCTATAATCTAAGACTTTAAGCCGAAATCTATTGCCCTATTTTAGTTGAAACAGTCCAGTAGGGTGCGTTAATGTTAATGTAACGCACCATCAATTTCCTAATATGCGGTGGGTTACGCTGTCGCTAACCCACCCTACAGTGCTACTACAGTGCTACTGTGAAGAGACAAGCTGATGTCCGAGGTTATAATGGTCAAAGAGTTAAAAAAGAAATTAATCTAATCAATAGCCACAATGAAGGTACAGCTAAATGAGTCAAGTCTTAACCCTAGAATTGAGCGATGAAGTCTATGCCGCCTTGCAACAGCAAGCTAAAATATTAGGTATCGACCTGTCAGAATTAGTAACAACTTCCCTTGAGCGACAGTATCGCTTGAACAAAAATAAAGACCAACGCACGGAAGCCGAAAAAGAAGCAGCACGTCAACGCTTTCGAGCGCACGCTGGCTCAATTAGCGGCTATCCGACAGGAGCAGATAATGAAAGCATTGATGCTGACTTAGGGAGAGAGTATGGAGATACTCATGAGGAGACATGAAATCGGTGATACTCCTCGATAATTCTGGGTTACTTTGCTATGTCTATCGTGATCAACCAGGACATGAAGAAGCTGTCCAATTGTTAGATAGTGCAGGTAAAAGCATCACCCACAGTTACGTTTTAGCAGAGTTAGTTGCTCTAGCTCAAGTTCGGCGTTACCCGCGTTTAGCTACCCTAGAATTTATCACCGATTTGCTAGAAAATCCAGATATCGAGACAGTTTGGATAGATGAGCCTTTACATCGTGCTGCTGTCAAACTATTGATGGCACGGCAAGATAAGACTTATTCCTTATTCCTTATGTGATGCAGTTAGCTTTTTATTGATGCGTCAGTTCAATATTAATGAAGCATTAACCACCGATCGCCATTTTGAGCAAGAAGGTTTTCACCGTTTACTTGTATTCTAAAAAGGGCAGAGCTACGTCAGGGGTTGGTATTTCTCCAACTGGTACTCTTGCCATTTCCCCGACCCCCGTTCGGTGAGGGATTGGGCGTTTCCCAACTGCGCGGCAGCTTCCCGCCAGAATTGTTCAAAGTTCTGCCGCAGTTCTCCGGTGGCAATCATTGATTTTAACGCGATAATTTAGTCAACAATGCCAAGAATTTTTTACTATTAGGAGTCAAGAGAGTTCGGCGATAGGCATCGGCGGCCTTTTTAATCGCTTCCGCTTGGGTGGGATAGGGATGAATAACCATAGACAGTTTACTCAGTCCGATTTTAGCAACCATAGCGGTGGTAATTTCGGAAATCATCTCACCGGCGTGGGTGGCGACGATAGTGGCTCCTAAAATTTGGTCGGAACCTTGTTTGTGAATAATTTTTAAAAAACCTGCTGTTTCGCCATCAGTGATAGCTCGATCGACTATACTCAAAGGAATTTTAATAGTATTAGTG
>NZ_JASJFF010000568.1:0-5839 GCF_030065435.1 Microcystis sp. M53603_WE2 | reverse complement strand
GGTTGAAATTCCTGTTCTTTGAAGCGTAAACCGCCTAAAAACATCGATAATCCCATAACTAAGAGTAAATTACCGATAATTGAGCCAGTAATCGTCGCTTTTACCACATCGATAAAACCTTCCCGCAAAGCGACATAGGCAAGAATTAATTCTGTGGCATTGCCAAAGGTGGCATTCATCAAACCACCAATATTTGGCCCAACCACCACCGCAATCGCTTCCGTGGCTTCCCCCATGTAGGCCGCTAGGGGGATAATGGCTAGACAAGCGGTGATAAAAACAACTGTTCCGCCCCAGTGTAACAGCGAACCGGCGATCGATATAGGCACAAAAATCAATAGGATGGCGAAAATGGTGTTTTTGCTTAACATAAAGTGAGTATTTTGTCAAGATAATTTTATTTTGATCGGAGATGGGAACTAGAAGCGGATTCTAGCCAAAATTCCCCGGTGGAACCGCTTATTACCCATAATATTGCCCTAAAACCGTCTCTGAGGGACTTTTCTAGGGGTTCGGGGGGTGATTGGGAGGGAACAGTCACCGGTTTAATCATAATTCCGCGACTACCAAAAACAATTTCTCCCACTAATCGCGCCCTTCTCATGTGATTATCGGAAGTGACTAGATAGACACTATCAATACCTTGGGCTTTCAGTTGATCGGCTAGGCTAGTAAAGTTAGTGACAGTATCTCGCGCATTGTAATCGAGATGGAGACGTTCTGGGGGAATTCCCGCTTTTTTAAAAATCTTTCTCACATATCGTCGCGGACTACCGGAAGACACCCAAATCGGTAGATCGGGATATTCCTTAGCCAATTTTGCCGCAAAACGTTCTCGATCGGCATGACCTCCCAAAACAAAAATCGCTTCCGGTTTTAGCCACTGCTGACGTAAATCGTGGTATAACCAGCCTAAAATCGCCAAAATTAGCGGAATAGCCAGCAATTTTAACCTAGATTTGCCTAACTTCGCTTTCAGAGAAACTCGCTTTTTTCTGCGAGAATTAGCCTTGAGAACCATATATCAGTGATCGGTGATCAGTTGTCAGCCTTCAGCTTTGTGGATTAAAGTGATCGAGGGTGAGGGTCATCGACTCACATTGACGTAGGAGATAGGGATTTTATTCCCCAACTGACCGATAATTTTCCCGGAACTCAGGTTGATTGATGCAGTCGCTTACATTCCCCACCAACGGGCCACCGCTTCGGGAAGGGGTAGCAAAATACTTAATAACAAAGCCAGGGAAAATAAACCTAATAAATCTCGTTTATTATCCAATTCGGTGACATCATTTAAAGCAGGTTGATCGCTGACTGGCATTAATAAGAGAATAATCGCCCAGAGTAAAAAATCTGGTTGCACTAGGGCTAAAATAAACATGAATAATCGAGTTAATTGACCGATAATTATGGCGGTTTTCTGCCCATACATGGCGTGAACAATATGACCACCATCCAATTGACCCACGGGCATTAAATTTAGGGCTGTAACGATAATTCCTACATAACCAGCTACCGCTAAAGGATGTAAATGGATCGCTTTTCCGGCGATTAAATTACTGCCGAGGGCTAGTTTAGCTAGGATAGACAAGAGAAAAGAAAACTGCGGATTTAACGCCTGAAAATTTAATAAACTGCTTTGATTAGTTAGGGGAACTATTTCCGAGAGGTACAACCCCCAAAACAGTAGAGGAATAGCGATAATTATACCCCCCAAAGGACCGGCCACCGCCACATCAAATAAAGCTTTGCGGGTGGGTACAGGCGATCGCATTTGAATAAAAGCCCCGAAGGTGCCTAGGAAGAAAGGAATGGGGATAAAATAGGGCAAGGTAGTTTTAATTTTATATTTAACTGCTGTAAAATAATGACTGAATTCGTGCAGTCCTAAAATAGCAATTAAGCCTAAACTGTAGGGTAAACCTTGCAATAATAAACTAGAATTATTTTCTAATTGTTGGGCAGTAATGCCACTTAATCCCGCACCGACCACTGTGGTAGTTAAGATAGTTAATAACAATAAACCCAGGGCAAGAAGGGGGCGAGTAACTTTTTCAGTTTCTATGGTTTCTGTTTTTTGCTGCCAGGGATTAGCCACAAGAGCGAAAAAAGGTTGTCCCTGAAAACTTTCTTGGAAAAGCAATAAAAAGCGATCACCAAAAACCTTTTCCACATTGTTTTTAATCACTTGATAAGCTTCTTCGGGAACTGCTCGCAATTTCCCCCGACAGAGAATTGCTTGGGGACGATAATCGATATTTTGCAGATAATAAACACCCCAAGGAAAACAATCTCTTAGGTATTTTTCCTCTTCGGCAGTGATCGGTTTTAAATCATTTTTAGGTGCAGGATTATCAATATTTTCTAGGACTAAATTCGCTTGTTTCGGTGGTGATGGGGGGCCTTCTTGGGGAGTAACCCGACCCTTCTGTACTAGCCACCAATACAAAAAAGGGCAGATCACAAAAGGGCCGACCAGCAAAAATGCCGGCATGGGGGTATCCTCTCCATAGATTAACGTCCAGCCGGTCCAAATAAGAGCCGGAGTCATCAGGACTAACCAAATTAACCAAATTGGTGTTGTCGTGATTTTGGCCACGCTACGCTTGACGATAAAATAGGTGAAACCGCCCAGAATCCCTAATAACAACCACATTTCCATATCGGCTCTTTTCTCTTGAGTAAAAGGCGGCTAATTTCAGCCAGCCCGGTCATCGATCGTGCTAAATTGTAAACCGCATTGATTGTGATTTGGATAGGCAAACCATGCGATCGGAAACCGAATCGTCTCCTTTAGAGGTTAGCAAAACCACAAAACCCCCTCGATTAATTCTAGAAGGTTTATACGCTTTCTCGCCTAATCGGGAAACCCTAGGGGGAACCTCTTATCTTATTGTAGAAAATACCGGCAATATTCTGGTGGATTGTCCTAGCTGTGAGGAGAGCGAGCGAGATTTTCTCCTAGAAAAGGGTGTCCGTTACCTATTTTTTACCCATCGCGGGGGTCAGGGTAAACAGAGCGATTCTCTGCAAAGTTTACTTGATTGTGAGATTATTCTACAGGAACAGGAAGCTTATCTGCTTCCTCACCGTCAAATTACCGTTTTTCAGCAGCAAATCCAGTTATCTCCTACTTGTAGCGGTTTTTGGACTCCCGGCCATTCTCCCGGCTCCTCCTGTCTCTACTGGCAGCGTCACGGGGGGGTTTTATTTACCGGTCGTCATCTTCTCCCCGACACTAAGGGTCAACCGCAACCCCTACAGACCGCGAAAACTTTCCACTGGCTGCGGCAATTGCGATCGCAAAGGGCTATTTTAGACCGTTTTAGTCCGGAAACCCTCTCCTATCTTTGTCCGGGGGCTAATACCGGCTTTCTGCGCGGTCGGGGAATTATCGATCGCGCCTACGAAAAAATCAGCGCCAATCCTCTTAACTAGGGTCTGCTGAATAAATCTAAAAACCTTGTTGGATAACGCTTTTAGACTTTTTTTCCCTCAAAAAGTGCCGACCATTGGAGTGATTGGGGGGAAATTTTAGGGACTTTTTCCCTGAAAATTAGGTAATTGACCACCTGAAAATGGATAAAACCCTACACCCCACACCCCACACCCCACACCCTACCCCCACGAAAAACTTTTTGCCGCAAACCCTAACTAAAGACTTTTTAGAAGCTGCATTGTTCAATTCCCAGAAATTATGAATTTAACCGTTAAAGATTTGGGTGAACAGGGATTGCTACCGATTCTGCAAAAATATTGTCCTGCGGAGATTATCGGTGATGATGGGGCGATTTTATCGATCAAAGAGGGTTACTCTCTCGTTGTCACCACTGATGTTTTAGTTAATAACGTCCACTTTAGCAATCTTACTACCTCTCCGGAAGATGTGGGCTGGCGAGCGGCGGCGGCTAATTTATCCGATTTAGCGGCTATGGGGGCAGAACCCCTGGGAATTACGGTAGGATTGGCTTTAACTCCCGATCTAGCCATCGATTGGCTAGAAGGACTCTATCGGGGTCTTAGCTCTTGTCTGCAAGTATATCAGACGGCGATCGTTGGTGGCGATGTCTGTCGGGCCACGGAGATTAACATCAGTATCACTGCCCTGGGACAAGTGGCAAAAAATGAAGAAATTAGACGTTTTAACGCAAAAGTTGGCGATAGTATCGTTATTACTGGTTATCACGGTTTATCGCGGGCTGGATTAGAGTTACTCTTTCACCCTGAAACCGGGAGGAATTTAAATTCCGCCCAAAAAAAGCGATTAATCCAAGCTCATCAACGGCCGCGACCGAGACTCGATTGCATACCACATTTACAAAAAATTGTCAAGCAATTTCCCATCGCCGGCATGGATAGCAGTGACGGATTAGCAGATGCTATCATCCAAATTTGTCGCTGTAGTGGGGTTGGTGCCGAAATTGAGAGGATTCCCCTGCATCCAACCCTGAAAGAATATGTAGGAGCCGAAAAAGCTCTAGAATGGGCTTTATACGGCGGTGAAGACTTTGAGTTAGTTTTGTGTTTGCCTCCGGACAGTGCCAGAGAATTGCTGGAGAAAGTGGGGGAAGAGGGGGCGATAATCGGTCAAATTGTCCCCGGGAAAGAGATAAAATTAGCCGACGGTAGAAACCTCAGTTTAAGCTCTGGATTTCAACATTTTTAGCCTCTATAAATCGCCAAAACCTTTCTTTTTCTTGATTTTCTTTGGTTTTTTCGGGCTGCCACCTTGACCGCGGAACCCCGGTTGATTGCCACCCCCAAACATTCCGCCACCCATACCGGGCATCCCCGGCATAGCGGGCATTTGTCCCCGTCCCATCTGTTGCATCATCGATCGCATTCTGGTGAAATTAGCAATTAGTTTGGTCACTTCCGTTTCTGGATGTCCCGAACCTTTGGCAATGCGACGACGACGATTAGGAGACTTAGCCAATAAATCGGGGTTAGCGCGTTCCTCCGTGGTCATGGAATTAATCATCGCTTCCGTGCGTTTTAACTCTTTTTCGCCCTTTTCGATGTCTGTCCCGCTCAGTTTGCCTAGACCGGGGATTAACTTCAAGACTCCCCCCAGGGAACCCATATTTTTTAACAGCCGCATCTGTTTGAGGAAGTCATTAAAATCAAACTTAGCCTCTAAAATCTTGGCCTGCATTTTGGCCGCGTCTTCTAGGTCTAACTGTTCCTGAGCTTTTTCCACTAGCGTCAGGACATCACCCATATTGAGGATGCGACTGGCAAGGCGATCGGGATAAAATGGCTCTAAAGCTTCTACTTTTTCGCCAACCCCAACAAATTTAATCGGTTGTCCCGATATTTGCCGCACTGATAAGGCCGCACCACCGCGAGTATCGCCATCAAGTTTGGTGAGAATTGCCCCCGTGATGCCGATTTGTTGGTGAAAAGTGTTGGTAAGACTGGCCGCTTCCTGACCGGTCATGGCATCCACCACTAATAAAGTGTCGTCGGGCTTGACAATTTTCTTGATTTGTGCTAGTTCGCCCATCATCTGGGTGTCTATTTGCAAACGACCAGCGGTGTCGATGATAACGGTATCTACGCCCAATTCTTTGGCTTTTTCCACACCTTGACGGGCGATATCGACGGGATTAGCCTGAGAACCCATCTCGAAGACGGGAACATTTATCTGTTTACCGAGGGTGATTAATTGGTCAATGGCCGCGGGACGGTAAACATCGGTGGCCACCATCAGGCAGCTTTTGGACTGTTTGCGGAGATATAGGGCTAATTTGGCGGTGGCGGTGGTTTTTCCTGTCCCTTGCAACCCGGCCATTAAAATTACGGTGGGGGGTTTATCGGCCTGAGCTAGGGGAACGTT
>NZ_JASJFF010000221.1:0-3884 GCF_030065435.1 Microcystis sp. M53603_WE2 | reverse complement strand
TTGTTCGCATTTACTTTTTGTTTGAGCCTTTGATTTACGAGAGGAGACTCACTCTCGACCTGTATCACGGGGGAGCTTTCGCTAACCTGTCGAAACCGTTACGGCCCCTTGTGCTTACATTCTGATTATAGCATATTTTTTGATTAAGCTAATTTCGGCTCAATTGAGGATTTTTCCCTTCCCAGGCGTTAGAGCCGGGCTAGATCGGTAAAAAAGGTTTTTATCGCTGATTTTTGGGAAAGTTATCCTATATTTGCGATCCAGCTGCCATGGTTGATGCCGAAGTTGCCTCAACTCTGAACATTTTATGAAGATGCCCTGGCGTGGACGAGAGTGTAATTAATCCGTAAAGCTTCTACACGGGCGAAATGTTGAATATTACCCGTAACCAGTTCTAGATTAGATTGAATCGCCGTGGATGCGATCTGTAAATCGGCATGGGCGAGAATATTTCCCTGTTGTTCTAGTTGCGCTTGAATTTCTCCGTAAATTTTCGCTGTCAAGCGATCGAATGGCAGGATCGTGAATTCGGGGATAATTCTCGTTTCGATTTTTTCCAGAAAATCATTGCGCTTGGGGGAACGGAACGCACCTTTATATAGTTCGGCGATCGTGATACTGCTAGTATATTGATTTTCTCGATCTAGCGATCGTAACCATTGCAGATAGTCCAGTAGCGGGCGCTTGCGTAACATCTCTGAAATAGCATCGGTATCAAAGAGATAAGCCATCAGGTTCTCTCGTCCAAGATATTATCCAGTTCTTCGGCTAATTCTTCGGAATCTTCCCAATTTTCGCTTAAATTCGCTAACCCTCCCCTCTGACGAGCGCTTCTCAGTCGTTGCAATTGTCGGATATCTTCGTAACTCACTAGGGCAGCCACGGGTTTGCCGTAGCGGGTGATGACAACGTAGCCCTCTTGGAGAGCAAGATCGATCGATTCGGAAAGACGCGCTTTCACTTCGGCTGTCGAGAGGATTTTTGTCATTGATCTTAAGTTGGACATCTTGACCATAATAATTCTAGTATATCGATTTCCACTCATACCAGAGTCGATTCAAGGTTGATGCGCGATCGGCGGCGTTGTCAAGTTTGAAGATGATCGCGTATCGGAGCAGCATTGAAAACGCTTTGAGAGCAGGGCTTTCCTTGTGTCGCCATTCATTCTTCAAATTCTGTCTGATCTTCTCACTTACCCTCCCGACCACCGGCTCCTAACCCCACCAACAAACTTATTCAGCAAGTCCTAATTATTGATTGCCTCGGTTTGAATGGCCACCTATCAACAATCTATCTCCATACCACAATTTAGCCATTTTGTCAAAAAAAATTTGACTTTGCAACAAAACTACACAAAAATTAGATCAACGTTGTTCGGGAAAAAAGGGAAAATTGGCGGAACTGTTTGGTTTTGCCCAAGGGAAAAGTCTAGATTTAGCAAGGGTTTTAAGACAACCCAGATCATTAAAACCCTAAAAATTACAATAAGAGGCATCATAGCATAATGCAAAATTATACCAGAATCGCTGGAAGTATTGTAACCTCGTAAATAAATAAAAATTATTCTCAATAAATTCTTAAGTAAAAATAAATATTACCGATTGTAAATTTAAATATTTTTAAGCATTGAAGCTATTTACATATAAAATACTTATCATTTTGCCCTGATTGCCTCTGACTGGAAAGAGGGTGTAGGGTGTGGGGTGTGGGGTGTGGGGAAAGAAACCTCTTTCATCTGTGGGGGTGAAAATTTTTTCATCGGGACTGACTTGAAAGAGGCGGTCGGCAGGGGGCAGGAGGGAAAAGTACCGTTTTGGGGAGTCAGTCGTCGATACCAAACTAGGCTACACTCTATAGGAGAAACCCGATGACTAACTTGATTATTTCGCAAAAATATGGCTAAAAAGCTCGATTTTGTTATTCCCGCCGTCGGTGGAGTCACAGGAGCCAATTTATCTGCTTGTCTGGGAAATATTGGCTTAGTCGGCGGATTTGGCGGTATAAGCGTCGGTTTAGTGGGAATGACGGGGATTGGCATCCTGACAAGTTCGGCAATTTATGCCAGTCTGCAAGGACTAGAAACAAACGATCACAATGTCGGGTTAGCTTTGGGAATAGGAAGCCTTGGCGGAATCGGTATCTACTCTACCTTTGGGGGTGTGGGAGTCGCAGTTAAAGGTACAGCTTTCGGTGTTGGTGTCGGTTCTATGGCAATCGCTGGCGGCCTAGTCGGGTTAGGAATCTACGGAGTGATGAAAATGTTATCTCCCACCTACTTCGACAATAATTTTTATAGCAATCTAGAATTTTTTGATCGCATTACTAGAGAGTACGAAGAAGCTTTATTTTGGCAAGAAGTTACGGGAAAATATAAAAATCTAGAGGCAGAACTACAGGGACTGTTAGAAGAAGTATCTATTCAGGAAAATCAACAGTTATATTCTACAGAAATTACTATTCCAGAGCGTTTATCTTGGCAGTGTTTCCAAACTCTTAAAGGTCATCAGGCAAATATTGGGGCGATCGATGTTAGTCCTGATGGTAAAATTATCGCTAGTGCGGGAGAAGATCAAACCATAAAACTTTGGCAGCGAGAAACGGGTAAATTAATTTATGCCTTTGTGGGAGTTAATGAACCGATCCAAACTCTGGCTATAAGTCCTAACAGTAAATCGATCATTGTTGGTGGATTGGATGGCAGAATTAGTCAGTGGCAATTAGACACTAAGCAGTATAAAAGTAGTTTTTTCGCTCGTGTAAATGCTCCCGATAGCCACGATGGTGTCATTTTACAATTAGCTTTTGCTGCCAATGAAAGATTTATTGTTAGTGCTAGTAATGACAAAACTCTGCGAATCTGGGGTTATCATACAGGAGAATTAAAGCGAACTTTAATCGGTCATGAGGAGGCAGTTAATACCTGTGCTATTAGTCCCGATAGCCAAATTATTGCTAGTGGTAGTGATGATAAAACTATTAAATTATGGCGATTTGATCATAGTTATGCTTATCAAACTTTTAGCGGTGACAGGGCAGCCGTTAACAGTTTAGCTTTTAGTAATGATGGTCAATATCTAATTAGTGGCGGTAGTGATAAAACGATTAAAATCTGGGATATAAAGACAGGAGAAATTATTAAAAGTTGGCAGGCACACGAGCAGGCAATTATCAGTATTGCTATTAATCCTCATCGCCATCTAATTGCTAGTGCTTCCCGAACAGAAATTAAAATTTGGCAAGGACAAACAGGAGAATTAATTAAAGTTTTACGGGGAACTGCTCCCTTAAAATTTAGTCCTGACGGTCAATTTTTAATTACATGTAGTTATGGAGATAAGGTAAAAATATGGTCAGAAATGTTAGGAGAATTAGAAATATTTCCCCCAGATTCCGAGGATTGGTGGGAAGTTTTAGAAGTTTCTAAGAATGCCAGTTTTTCAGAAGTTAAACAAAGATATTATCAGCTTGCTCGTCAGTATCACCCCGATCACAATTCCTCTGCCATAGCGATTAAAATTATGCAAAAAATTAATCGAGCTTACGAGCGGTTTTTATTTTCCATCTCGCAACAGTAAAATTGTGAGCCTAGGGTCAAGTATTTAACTATCTTTCGATTCTGCCTTACTTATGGTGATATATAATTAAATTGAAGATAAATCCCCCCTTGATCCCCCCTTAATTCCCCCTTGATAAGGGGGGTGCCGATCCCCCCTTAATCCCTAGGGCTGTTTCATTTAAATTAAGTACAGCTGATTTTGAGTCAATAAATTTGACCGAAGATTCTCAAGTTTATCTTGTTCTAACCAAAAGAGTTAGTCACAATAACTAATCTTTAATCCTCTGCCAAATTTATTATGAATAAATTGATAAAGCTTGTTCCCAAG
>NZ_JASJFF010000387.1:0-2640 GCF_030065435.1 Microcystis sp. M53603_WE2 | reverse complement strand
TAATGTCAAGGGTTTGTCATCGATTCTAAAGATTTTTTTAAGGTGCTAGTTAATTCTCGCACCGCTTGTTTTTTGGCTGCCCCGTCCCGTTGATAGGTGCTGTGCCAGCGTGCCGTCACATCGAGGGGTTCTGCTACGGTAATTATCGCCTTTTGTGGTGCAATTGCCGGCCGAGCTTGGCCTTTGCCCGTAATTTCGTGAATCAGGGCATTAATCATCAATAAAGTCTCTGCAAACCTTCTAGCGGTGGGTTTATTTTGTAGATAGTACTTGCTGAATAATGGTAAAACCCTTTGAAAATAAGGCTTTTGACCTGTTAAAATCTGATGTTAGTGCAAGAAAATAGGATTGGGACATTCAAAAACCTTGCATTATTCTCCTCGTAGTACATAAACTGGTACAAAAAAAGAGGGCAACAAAGCCTGAAACGACCGACGACCGGCTACTGACTCCTGACTCCTGACTCCTACCCCCAGGAAAAACTTTTTCAGCAAACCCTAGATAATGACCGGTGACGACGACAAAATTCTCCACCCATCTCATGTGCCAGAGATGTTGATGCGCTTCCGACGCGACTAGAGCCGCCAAACCCCTTTCCACGTCCGAGAGGGTTTGGATGTCCACGTCCCGACGATAGATCCAATCCCAGACCGTATCCTCGATATCCTGGGCGCGTTCGAGCAAATTGCGATCGCTATGGGGCTGCATTTGCAGATATCCCTCCAACATTTTTAATACTGCGTCCATCAATCCCTGTAAACGCAGGGTTAATCCCTCGATCGGACTCAAATTGGCTAACTTTGCCGCTTGTTCCTCTAACTGAATGGCGGTATGGAAACGCCGATCAAAACTTTCCATTTGTTCTAATAAATATTCAGCAATACGCAATAGTTTCGGGTAGAGTAGGGCCTCTTCCTCTGGGGTCAATTGCTGCTCTGGATTCCATTCCCTCGATGAGAGAGAGTTTTCTAATTGCCGATTGGCCCCATCCCCCGGAGGAAAACCACATTCGCGCTCGATCGCCCCACAGAGTTGCCAAATCTTCGGCCAGGGATTTTCTAAATACTGATACCTCACACCGATGGGGACAATAGACAGCTGCTGATTCTCCCCCGCTGCCACCAGATCCTCGACACACCAAAAACTGGTTTGAGCGCAGCCCAATTCTAAACGACTGACCAGTTCGCCGTGACCGTTGGTATAGCCTTCCGGCGCAATGGCCAAGGGAAATTGCCCGCGAACGTAGAGATGGCGCAGGGTACGCAAACAGCCGAAATCGGGACGACCGCGGATCACGGGAACGCCACCGATCGCCGGTAAGAGCCAATTAGCCACTGGACCTGCCCAGAGGGGAATCCCTCGATCGTAGAGAAAATAGCCAAAAACTGGCTTATTTAAACTTATTACCTCATTTGCCGCCATTTTAGGCAGGTTGGTATGAAGATAATGGATCAAGGAGGGGGGATCGTTAGTACTGGAATGACGATAGGCAAGCAGAAACCGCAACTGTCCAGCTTGGAAACGGCCGTAACAATCGACGAGAATTTCGCTATTTTCCCCTTCCACCCGCTCAATCTGACATTGCGATCGCAAATAGAAGGGCAACAGCCGATAAATTGCCGCCAAGACCAAGGGGTTAAAATGGGGGGCGAGAAATTTTAGCGGTGATTGGGCGCGGATAGGTTTTGTCATCGGAGAATGAGTTTATTATGGATAGAACAGAATCAAGGATTTTGAGCGGAGCCGGAGAAAATTATCGGTTCACCTAAGTATGATATTTGATTTTTTTCCATCTTCAATGCTCCTAAGTAGGGCTGGCTGAATAATGGTAAAAACCTTGTTGGGTAAGACTTTTAGACTTTTTGTCAATCAAAAAGTACCAGGCATGGCAGTGATGAGGGGGAAAATTGAGGCACTTTTTCCCTGAAAATTAGGTAATTGGCCACCTCAAAACCGGTAAAACCCCACACCCCACACCCCACACCCCACACCCTGTCCCCACGAAAAACTTTTTCAGCAAACCCTAAGTATCGGCGGACAAACTAGCCGCCGGTAAACCTCGATCGCCCGCTCTGACCTTCTCATCATTAACCGATCTAACTTTAACAACGCCCGTGAAACAACTGATTCAAGCCTTGGCTCTTTTGGGATTACTAGGAATCGCTGGATTGCTGCTTTTATTTCTTGCTCCTTCCTGGCCGACCCTTTTCGGTGTACTGGTTCTCGATCCCCGCGCTTTCGTCACCATTAAATCCCTGCGCTTTGGTTTGGAAGAAGCGATTATCGTTGTCTTTATCGCTAGTGTTTCCGAGGCGATCGGACAAAGTTTTGTCTTATTTATTAACCGGATTCCCCCCAGCCGCTTTATTTTTAGTTTATTAATTACTTCTATTCTCTACGCTTTTAATTTTGGCATTTGGGCCGCTGGACTTTGGCTAGTCACTATCCTCTTATTTCGGGGTGATACCCGCCTATTTGAGGTGGCCAGTACCCTAGGATTTATACTTTGCACGGCTACAACTTGCATTTTTTACTCAAGGACAATAATATAGTTTAAGAGTCATAATTAGAAGCAAAGCACTCATTAAAAACATGATTAACCTAGAATTCACGGAAGAAGAAAAGAACTCACTGTCTTAG
>NZ_JASJFF010001054.1:0-4834 GCF_030065435.1 Microcystis sp. M53603_WE2 | reverse complement strand
GGGTGTGGGGTGTGGGGTGTGGGGTTTTATCGATTTTCAGGTGGTCAACTACCTAATTTTCAGGGAAAAAGTCCAGGAATTTTCCCCCCGATCCCCGCAATGGCTGGCACTTTTTGAGGGAAAAAAAGTCTAAAAGTCTTATCCAACAAGGTTTAACGATGTATCTGTTTGTAACTGAAGAGCCTCAAAATCTTTGTGGACAATGCTTTGAGAGGGATTGTTCCCCTGTCAGACTCAAAACTGATCACTGATCACTGATCACTGATTCAGGGCTGACGGCTGGTACTATATAATGAAAAACGCTCCTTAGTTAGATATTGAGAAAAACATGGAAGTTATCCCCGCTATTGATATTCTCGATGGCAAATGTGTGCGACTTTATCAGGGAGATTACCAACAATCGCAGGTTTTTAACGATAATCCCGCAATAGTGGCGCGAGAATGGGTCAATCAGGGGGCAACCAGATTACATTTAGTTGATTTGGATGGAGCCAAAGAGGGTAAATCGGTTAATTTGTCAACTATTGAAACAATTCTTAATGATATTGCCATTCCCGTACAGGTGGGGGGTGGACTGCGGGATGTAGAAACGGTGAGTAATCTCCTAAAAATCGGGGTAGAAAAGGCGATTGTCGGGACAGTAGCCGTAGAAAAGCCCGAATTAGTCAGCGAACTTTGTCAAAGCTTTCCGGGGCAAATAATTGTCGGTATTGATGCTCGCGATGGCAAAGTAGCCACCAGGGGTTGGTTAGAAACTTCCGCAGTAGATGCGATCGCTCTTGGGCAAGATATGGCAAAAAGAGGAGCCAGCACGATTATCTACACTGATATTCATCGAGATGGCACACTTTCTGGCCCGAATCTCGCCGCTTTGCGAGAATTAGCCGAATCTGTCGAAATTCCCGTAATCGCCTCTGGGGGCATTAGTTCCCTGACGGACCTACTGAGTTTATTGTCTTTGGAACCTTTGGGAGTAACGGGAGTAATCGTGGGCCGCGCCCTTTATACCGGTGCAGTTAACCTCTCGGAAGCGATTAGCGCGATCGGATCGGGCCGTTGGCAGGATGTACCCCCGAATTTTTTCGTTTAACGGACTTGTTTGAGAGTATCCACCTGTTTATTGAACATATCGGTAAATAGTCCCAAAACGGTGCGATTTTCATTGACTTTGATGTTGACACTCACGGACATCCCCGATTGCAGCGGTAGAGTGGATTGATTTTTCAAAACTAACTCTTGACTGTTCAAGCGTACCCGGACGGGGAACCGATAAAAACGGTGATTTTCGTCGGGAGGTAAAGCATCGGAACCGATCGAGATTACTTCTCCCTTAATATCGCCGTATTCACTGTAGGAAAAGGAATCAATGCGAATATCGGCTTTTTGTCCCACGCGCACAAAACCGATGTCTTGGTTAGTCACGTCCACCTCTGCCACTAAACAACCTTTAGCGGCATCTTTCACCTCGGTGGGACAGCCATCGGGAACAAGTTTTAATAATGCTTCCGCTTGACTTGGTTGGGGAACAAACCCGGGCCGGGCCTTGAGATCAAAGACCACACCATCGATGGGGGCGGTAATTTTTTGATATTTAATCGTCTGTTGTGCTTGACTAATTTGACTGTCTAGTTCGGCAATGCGCTTGTTGTTATCAATGATAATGCGACTGATCTGACTATCGATTTCAGCGATCCGTTTGTAATTGTCCGCCATTTTATCGCGCACATCTTTTTCCGTGATTACCGTGGTATTAATCAGCTTTTCTTGCGCTTGGGAGATCAACAGGAAATAACGCTTTTCTTCCTGTTCCAGGCGGGAAATTTCGGCGATGCGGGTTTGTACTTCTTTCTCTTGTTTTTCTCGATCGATTTTGCCGTTAGCCTCTTGCTGCTGTAATTCATTCTGGCGATCAGTTACAGATTGTTTTTGTTTATTAATCTGATAACGGGCGATCGCTCCTTCATCCCCCAAGGGTTCAATATCCTTAAGAATATTACGCTCGATATCCAAGCTTTCTTGGCCCTGTTTCATCGAATTGGCATTACGAGTCTTAATTTCTTCTAAGACTAAGCGATCTTTGATTAATTGCGAGCGGGCATCGGCCAACTGTACCCTAGTTTGGGCCAATTGTTTTTCTAGTTGTTCCATTTCCAATCTAGCGGCCGCTTGTCGAGAATTGGCCTCCCGTCGAGCAGCCCCTAAACGAGCTAATTCATCCCCTTGTAAAGCAGAGCTAGAAGCACCTTCACTGACCTGTGCTTGATAAAGTTGATTTTCTGTCACCAAAGCGGCACGATTACGGGCTAAATCGGCGATTTCACTCGGTAATTTTAATTGAGCGATCGAACTTTCCACTGCTGCTGGTGTCAGATCCTGCGCCATTAAGAGACGATAGAATTGATTTTCCTTCTCAGCACTGGTGCGAATTTTTCTCAAGGATTCTAACTGCACTTGCGAGGCACTGGAATCCATTAAAACCAGTACATCACCTTTGTTAACTCGATCGCCGTCTTTCACTTTCACGAACTGTACTACCCCATTCACCGGTGCTTGTACTTCTTGCACTTTCCCCTGGGGTTTAAGTTGTCCTTGGGCGCCCACCACCTGCTCGATTTTGGCGAGCGCTGACCAAATTAAAGCGGCAGTGGTGACACTCATTAATGTCCAGATAATCGTCCGCGACCAAATGGGTGATTGTTTCAGGATCACCGATTGTTCCGGTGGGCTAAAAGTGGGTAAAGAAGGGCTAATACTTTTATTTTTCGTGGTAGTGGCCACGTTTTTACCCGCTTGGGTGAGTTCATCGCTTTTAGCGTTGCCGTTGCCCTTTTGACCGTTGTTAGAATTACCGTTCATGGGGATTCTCCTATATTTAGGGTTTGCTGAAAAAGTTTTTCGTGGGTGTAGGGTGTGGGGTGTAGGGTGTGGGGTGTGGGGTGTGGGGTGGTCACTGCGTGCGCGTTGCGGGGGGTTTTGGGGTATTAGTTGAAACTTCCCCATTTCCCCATTTCCCCATTTCCCCATTTCCCTATCCCCTAATCCCTGTTCCCTGACTGACTAGATTTGCGAATCCTGTTGTTTATAGAGAGTATAGTAAAGGCCTTTTCTGGCCATTAATTCCTCGTGGGTGCCTTCCTCCGCTACTGTCCCCTTATCCATCATGACAATAATATCGGCGGATTTGATCGAAGCTAGACGATGGGTGATAAAAAAGACCGTACGATCCTTGAAAGCTTCCTTGAGATTCAGACACACTTGCCGTTCGGTATTATAGTCGAGGGCGCTGGTGGCCTCATCAAGAATGAGAATTTGCGGTCTTTGCAGGACGGAACGAGCGATCGCAACCCGTTGTCGTTGTCCCCCCGATAGGGATGCCCCCCGTTCACCGACGCGGGTATTATAGCCATTGGGCAGGGTCATAATAAATTCGTGGGCTGCGGCTGCTCTCGCTGCCGAGACGATTTCCTCCACAGTCGCATCGGGGTTAGTCAGGGCGATATTTTCCTGTACCGTACCATCAAATAATAGGGTTTCTTGGGGAACCATGCCGATTTGACGACGCAGGGAATAGAGTTCCACTTTGTTGATATCATAGCCATCGATGAGAATCCGTCCCGATTCTGGTTCGTAGAGACGGGCTAATAGTTTAGTGATGGTACTTTTCCCGGCGCCACTTTCTCCCACCAAAGCGACAAAAGTGCCGGCGGGGAATTCTAAATTGACGTTGTATAGTTGCAGGGGTCCGTGGGGATTGAAGCGGAAAGCGAGGTTTTCGTAGGTGACAGTGCCTTTAATTAAGGGCATGGGGATATTTTGGCGATCGAGTTCCGCTTCTTGGGGAGTATCGACGATATCGGCCAATCTTTCTAGGGATAAGCCGGTTTCTTGGAAGTTTTGCCAGAGTTGGGTCAAACGCAGAATCGGCGAGGTAACGTAGGAAGAGATAATCCGGAAGGCGATTAATTGACCAAGGGTGAGTTTTCCGTCTAAAACTAGGGCTGCTCCCACCCACAGCACTAATAAACCCGATAATTGGTTAAAGAAGTGACTAAAGGAACCGGCCAAAGTTGAGGTCATGACCGTTTGAAAACCTTCGGCCACATAGCGCGCATAACGTTCTTGCCACTGCCAACGGGAACGCAATTCGATATTCTGTGCTTTTACTGTTTGGATTCCCGTCATCACCTCCACTAGATAGGATTGGGTTTCGGCGTTTCGTTCCGCTTTTGCTCGCAGTTGTCGCCGCACGATCGGTGCGAAAATAGCTGTGGAGAGAACTAAAATCGGCACGACTCCCAGGGCCCAAAAGGTTAGGATCGGGCTATAGATCAACATAACCACGATATAGATAACCGAGAAAATGGCATCTAATACCACCGTTAGGGCTGTACCTGTTAAAAATTGCCGAATATTCTCTAATTCGTTGATTCTTGTCGAAATTTCCCCCACTGGCCGCCGTTCAAAGTATTTCAGGGGTAAGCGCAGCAGGTGATCGATAATTTCTGAACCGAGGGTCATGTCGATGCGGTTAGTGGTATCGACAAAAAGAGATGTTCTCAAAAAGGTTAAAATCCCCTCAAAAACGGCAATTACTAAGAGGAAAACCCCGAGGGTGTTCAGAGTTTCCGGGCTATTCTGCACGATCACTTTATCGATAATCACCTGAATCATCAAGGGATTGGCCAGGGCAAATAACTGCACGAAGAAAGAAGCGATAAAAACTTCTATTAAGACTCGTTTATGTTTCTTGACAGAAGGCCAAAACCATGATAGGCCAAAACGCTGTTGCTGGGTGTGTTTGGTGGGTTTGAGCAGAATTACTTCCCCTTTTTCG
>NZ_JASJFF010000449.1:0-2425 GCF_030065435.1 Microcystis sp. M53603_WE2 | reverse complement strand
CTGAGTGCCTGACACATCTTGTGTCAGGGGTAGCAGGTCAAGGACGACAGAGCAAAGAGTGAACACGGGAAAACCATATTCGGTCATAGTAATCGGAGAGAGCGTTCTTAGAAGAGAAACAGGGTTCTGGGTCAGAGTGGAACAAAGGGATAGGAGAAAGCAAAGAGCGGCCCTTGTGGACAACGCCCTGGAGCCAACGAAGACCAATTTTGAGATAGCTGAGACCCCGCGTCCAATGGGGGTCAACCTGAGAGCGAAGACCATTGAGTTGAACGGCCATACCGTGAGTAGTGGCATAAAGAAGAGCAAGGGCTGGGACCAAATACAGACGGGTCAAAGCAGGAGCAGAACGGATAGCGGAGTCTTCAAGTTGAAAAGCACCGGATTTTGAATCTAAAAATAACTCCTCGACCCGAAAGCGCAAGGCGTACTGCCATAAAGTGTTCAGAGAGGGGGTTTCGTCAGTAATGACAGCCCAAGGTTCTTTGACTCCCGTGACCCTTGCCAGAACAAGATTGCATCGATAGATGCCGTCTGTCCACAGACCGACCTGATCGTAAAGAATGGCTTCTCCTTTGGCAGGCCAGAGATATTTGACTTCGATAGGATGTCGCCGAACCCCATGAACCAGAACGTCGCCGGGTAAACGTAAGCAGTAATGCCATCCACTGACTTGCCGCCAACTGAGCAAGCCATGATTGGCAAACCCTCGGTCGGCTAAGAGCATGACATCGGGATAATCCTTCAACAATCGCTGAGCCAAGCGCAGCATCGGTTTGTAGGTGTTCACTGCGACGGTGGCACTCGGATGGTCTAGCACTCGCCATAACAGGGGGACTGCACGACCGCAACAGACTATCGACAGATGAATCATACAATAGCGATTCCACAATACAGTTGTATCTAATGCCAAGTAAAGTCGATTGCCTTTCCAGCTACTGATGGCGGCTAGCACCAGAGGAATATACAGGGATTTGACCCGAATTCGATGATTGCCCATAAATCTCTGCCATCTGCGTTCGGTGCTTTGTGCCTGTGTTGCACGACTAGGGACGTAGGACTCCCACATTGGCAGGCTTAATTTCCCGCTACAGATTACTGCTGTGACCATCCAGGCTAATGCCTTGAGGTGTCGCAGGTCTCGCCATTGGCTGTGTTGACACAGTAAAGAAAGTAGTTGAGCATAGAGACTGGTAGTGGTTGACATGGGAGGTTCGCTGATGTTCTGTTAATCTCAGCATTCCATATCCTGCTACCTTTTTCTCTTTCCACGCTATTTCAAGGGTTTCCGACACTTGTGTCAGGCACTCAGCCCTGCCCCACGAAAAACTTTTTCAGCAGACCCTAATTGGCACTGTGAATTTATCTGTCGCCTGTAAGACTTTTGATAATCTTTTTAGCCAATCGCTCATTAATTTCTCGATGTCTGGGAATTGGTTCTGTTTTTCCAGTATCTGGATTATGGTAAATATCGTGTTTCCCTCCACGTCTAATCAAATAGCAGCCCGCTTGCTCTAATTGTGCAATTAAATCATGTCTTTTCATGGGAGTTCAAACTCTGCAACTCTCTTGATTCCGGGGATTTCTTCAGTAGTAAATGTTTTGTAGAGATCGACCAAGTTTCCGATTAATTCTTCTAAGTCAACACCTTGGGTCCAATGATCTGGAAATTCATTCAAATAGCCCAAGAACATCCCATCTGATTCTTTCCAATATGTATATGGAATCTTCATGGTGAAATCCTCATTCTGCGTTGCTAAAGATATTAAGTTGACCCCTATCATAACTGAATTGCTCCCAAGCCACGATCAGCTTTATTATCAGGGTTGGCAGCGAGATTGCCGCCTTACACTTCGTTAATGCAGCCTACCAAAGCGGCGATCGCCCATTCAGACAGATTTAGGTGTTGGGTGTTGGGTTTCGTTCCGAGGGTTCAATCTACGGACTACGGACTGTTAAATTAGAATATCAAATGTTTGATTATTTAGCCAACGATAAACACTAAAATCTCGCCTATCTGTGGTTAATATTCTGTTCTCCTTAATTGTTTCAGCTAACACTACTAACGAAGCATCGGCTAAGTCCATTGGCAAATCTCTATATTTTTGCATCAGTTCTTCAATGGGTTGGCAGTGCTTAGTTTTGAGGTTGAATACCTGTAGTTCTCCTGTGGAGATTTTATGAATAAGGGTTTTTGGGACATCTATTCCTGCAACATCTCAATAAATGCTGGTAAGGAAGCCGAAGTCAACCTAGAAAATGAACCCGCACTCGTGAGAAAGCATCCAGCAATTCCAAATTCAAACGGTAGTGTAGGATACAGAATTGATTTCGCTTCTGTCCCTCAAAATAGAGTGAACGAGTTGCCCATTGGGTTTTGCAGGAATGGAAGTCCAAGATTTGAGTTTTATAGGGATGCTGAGCT
>NZ_JASJFF010001037.1:0-3706 GCF_030065435.1 Microcystis sp. M53603_WE2 | reverse complement strand
GCTAAATGCCTTTCTCTATAAGGGTTCCATCCCTTATAACCCCCGTCCATTGCATAACACAAACCGAAGAGCCAAATATTTTGGCCGCAGGGCTTGCGGTGTCAGTCTGTAGAGCGACCATAAGACCAGAACAGAGTAAATCTGTTAAGGCAGGTGCGAAAAATCCTTCGGGACCCCAAGCAGAAACCCAAATCGTGAGGTTTGGGAATCGCCGTCCGTTTTACGGCGGCGAGGATGTCAATTTGTCCTGCCATCAAGAGTGAGGAAGAGTCTTAACTCATCGTCCGCTCATTTTTGGGAGCAAGATGGGGTCGAAGAGGTGGAAAGGCGTTGTCAAATTGAAAGATCATCCGAATCAGCACCGGAACTGAAATTACTTTGATAGCAAGGATTGCATTGCATCTTTCATATTCTGATCTGACAACGCCAACTACTGAGCGTTCGACAAAAGCTCACGCCGAAGTCTCACACCGAAGTCTCACGCCGAGGTCCGAACGGGTGTGGGGTTTTAAGCTAAGAGGCATTTTAATCGCCTATCCGATTAGCTGAATCTCTCCCCATCCCTTTACTGTTGCCTCTTGTTTCATCTAAACAAGCAATTTAACTGCGCGGGCAGCCCTGCATCTTACCTAAAATGTCGAATGAATGCCCCCGCTAGATTTTTCGACAAGATACTCACCTTTGCGGGGGATGAAATCCGACCAGAATATCAATGACCCTGAGCGAAGCCGAAGGGTCAACCCCAGAGCATCGGTTTAATTCCACCATCTGTGGGTAAACTCTGTTATCGAAAAAATCGGGTCTAAAACCTCGCCTTAAGGCGAAAAGTTTTGGGAGCGGGGCATAAATCCCCGTTACAAAAACGGCCGACCGCCCCCTGCCTTCGTTAATGATGTCTGCCATCCCCAAGCTCAAATTATCTGGCAATTAGCGATTAATTAGGCTACTATAACTAATATCCCCCCCCATTGGCCTCGATTTAGAACTGGCTTTTATCCGTCCCCACCTTATCATCGATTTTTTTCCAGAATCTTATGTCTGAAACTATCACTCCCGCCATTAGCGATCGCATCTGTAAACACAGGAACAAAGATCACGGTGATGCCGTGCTTTTCTACTTAGGTCTATCGGCGGTATTATTAAGCTTACATCTACCGGCAGCGGCGCAAAATTGTCGGCCACTTTCTCTATTAGGCGGTGAAGGTAGTGAAGTTACGAAAACTGTCTCACAACCCACTGTTCCAGGTCCTTTCGGTGTCACGATAACTCGTAATAATTGGAATACCGATTGGGCAGTTCCGGGGGGTAGAAGTTTTCAGAGGTTTATCGTTACGGTTTCTGTCCCCCAGGCTGCTTCCTTTGATATCCGGCTGTTTCTCAAGTATAGCGATCAAACTAACGAGGAATTTTTTAATACTAATGGAGTACGAATCGAACCCGATAAACCCTTAACAATTACTGCCACAGTACGGGCAAATGATCAACCTTTTCTAGTCAATCTTTTTGTCAATGGTATTCAGCACATTGGTAATACCTACACCGCTTCTGTTGTCGGTTGTGAACGATAAAATATATAGGGTGTACTGAAAAAGTTTGTTGGTGGGGACAGAGTGTGGGGTTTTAAGCTAAGAGGCATTTTAACCCCCTATCCTTAGATTAGCTGAGTCTCTCCCATCCCTTTACTGTTGCCTCTTGTCTCATCTCAACAGGCAATTTAACTGCACGGGCAGCCCTGGAGCTTACTCTCTATCCCGATTGACCATAAGTGGGACAATTAGATCAATGCACAATTAAAGCTTTTTGTCAAGAAAATAATATTAAACTTATTATTGATACCCGCCATCCTCACGCCCAAATTATCTGGCAATTAGCGATTAATTACGCTACCCTAGCTAATATCCCCCCATTTGAACTGGCTTTTATCCGTCCCCACCTTATTATCGATTTTTTTCGGGAATATTATGTCTGAAACTATCACTCCCGCCATTAGCGATCGCATCTGTAAACACATGAACAAAGATCACGGTGAGGCCGTGCTTTTCTACGCTCAAGTTTACGGTAATATTACCGATGCAGAAACTGCTCAAATGCTCTCCATCGATCCCCAAGGCATGGATTTAGCCGTAGAAAAATTAGGGGAGAGTCAAACAATTAGAATACCTTTTGAGCGCACCCTAGAATCAGCCAAGGATGCCCATAATATCCTCGTTGAGATGCTAAAAGTTAATCAAACCACCCCTTGACAAAGCCCGATTTTGCGACTATCACCGAAAAAGACCAACCTAGAGAATTAGCCCATGAATCAGGTTAACAGTACGGGAATAAAAATACCCAAGTCTGGCTGGCGTTTACT
The DNA here is from genome assembly GCF_030065435.1 of Microcystis sp. M53603_WE2. Taxonomy (NCBI): domain Bacteria; kingdom Bacillati; phylum Cyanobacteriota; class Cyanophyceae; order Chroococcales; family Microcystaceae; genus Microcystis; species Microcystis sp. M53603_WE2. Next base: position 1,353 of record NZ_JASJFF010001037.1, on the reverse strand, counting down.
GCCTTTTTTAGTCTTGGGTGTGCTAGTTTTTGCCTTTAATTCCTCCCTAGAATTAAATTATCTAGTTAAGGGTTATATTACTCTCTTGGAATTACAGACAGGCATCGTGGTTTTATACTTTCTTTTGGCTAAATTAGGGAAATCTCAAAAATTATGAGAAATAGAACTATAGCGGCTTTACTAGCCTTTTTTCTTGGTTATCTTGGCATCCATAAGTTTTATCTAGGGGAGAATTTGGCAGGTGTTCTCTATCTACTTTTCTTCTGGACTTTTATCCCTGGCATCATTGCTTTTTTTGAATTTATTGGTTTAATCATCATGTCAGATCAAGCTTTTGATGCTAAATACAATCCTAACTATCTCCCCAGCAGTAGAGAGCGAGGACTGCCAGAATCAGCCCAGCAAAAAACCGCTACTTTACTCCAGCTTAAAAAACTTTACGATCAGGGAATTATTACTGCTGAAGAATACGAAGAAAAACGCAGAAAATATTTAGATTCTCTTTGAAAAAATATGTCTAATCTCTCTCCTCGTCCTCCCGAATCTTCTGAGTGGATCTGGCTGTCCTTAGTCCCAGTTTTTGGTGGGCTTGCCATTGCTAATGCTGGCAAAAAAACCAATAACCAAAGTTGGTTATCCGTCGGCATTGCCTTGACAATTATCTCCCTTATTTTCCTTACACAAGAGTCTTTTATCGTAATTTGGTTTGCCCAAATCGGACTGGGTTTATACATCCGTCAACAGCTTAATTCCCATCCAATAGCTTCGGCAAATAGAACCAATTCTAGACAGTCATTCTCTCCTCTCGAAAAAATTGATATTAACAGTTGTTCCACCAACGATCTGGTTTATAAATTAGGGTTGCCGATTGTCTATGCCAATGATATCGTTTCTGTCCGTAACGAAGGACATATTTTTACCCATTTAGAAGAATTACACTTCCTAGCTGGTTTACCAGAAAATTATCTGAAAAAATTAGAACCTTTAGTTATCTTTGCCTACGATATTCGCCAAGAAGTTGACGTTTCTTGGCGTTGTTTAAACTACTACTCCGTTGCGGAATTAGTCAATCTTGGTCTTGACTTTTCCGTGGCTGATAAAATTGTCGCCGAAAGAGAAAAAAACGGTGTCTATCGTTCGGCCATTGAAGTGAGAAACCGTACAGGTATTCCCTTAAAATCCTATCAGCAATTGCTCTAATTCGCTTTATTCGGCTCTTCTGGTTTCTGTGTGGAAACGAGGTCTATACTGATAGTTTATTTAACCAAATAGTCCTAAAAGTCTTTCCCAGTAAACATTTCACGATTTCATAAGCAAAAATTATCACACAAAGTCGAGAAGAGCCTGACGGCT
>NZ_JASJFF010000452.1:0-1194 GCF_030065435.1 Microcystis sp. M53603_WE2 | reverse complement strand
CGATGAGGCCATCCCTGTTACTCGCGTTAATTCTTCTTGATTTTGGATGGGGAGCTACAGGGCAAAAGCGTTTTGTATTCTGTATTCCTTGCTACATTCTGAATTTGGAATTGCTGCAACATAGTTTAGGCTTTAGGCTTAGTTCATGTAAAAATGTAAAGTAGGAAGAAGTACCGTAGGTTGGGTTGAGGCACGAAACCCAACATAACCAACAGCTAAGACAGGAAACCCAACATAACCAACAGCTAAGACAGGAAACCCAACATAACCAACAGCTACTTTTTTAACGTCAACCCAACTACTTAAAGGAGTAAAAACCATGAGTCTGTGTCTCAATCCTAATTGTTCCTCCGCCAATCCAGATGGCAATAAATTCTGTGAAAAATGCCGCTCGAAATTGTTCTTACAAGAGCGTTATCAAGCAACTCAATTAATTGGTCAAGGAGGATTTGGTCGCACTTTTAAGGCGATAGATTACAGTAAGCCTTCTCGACCTTATTGTGTGATTAAACAGTTTTTTCCTTCGGCTCAAGGGACTGATACAATTGAGAAAGCCTCAGAATTATTTGAAAAAGAAGCAATCCAATTAGAGAAGTTAGGAAAACATCCCCAAATCCCTGAACTTTTCGCCTATCTCAATCATGATGATGACCGTCAATATTTGGTACAAGAATATATTGAAGGACAGAATTTAGAACAAGAATTAAGAAGCCAGGGGGTATTTAATGAAGCCAAGATTAAAGCTTTATTAACGGATATTTTGCCGGTTTTAGATTTTATTCATAGTCAGGGAGTGGTTCACCGAGACATTAAACCAGAAAATATTATTAGACGTAACTCAGACAAGAAAGCGGTTTTAGTAGATTTTGGCGCGTCTAAAGTTGTTACACATCTTAACCGTTCTGTTACTGGTACAGTAATCGGTTCAGCGGAATATATCGCACCAGAACAAGCCAACGGTAAGCCGATCAATCTTAGTGATTTGTATAGTTTAGGAGTCACTTGTATTTATTTGTTAACTTAGGTTTCACCCTTTGATTTATTTGATACCAGGGGAGCATCTCACTTACGCGATAAGTAATTATACTTAGCCTAAAAGCCACTCTTAATCGTGTCTTGGAACGAAATAGAGGCTTTTAAAGACTGCGTACATGGAGAATTAAAACAAGAATTACCCTCGAAAAGCCTATTTTT
>NZ_JASJFF010000362.1:0-4917 GCF_030065435.1 Microcystis sp. M53603_WE2 | reverse complement strand
TCTTCACTAGCGGGACGACGACGGGGACGGGGACTGGTTTCTTCCCAATCATCACCGCTACGGCGCTGATCATAAACATCTCGATCGCTAGTGGGGGAACTATTGCGGGGACGACGATTAGCCGTTTTGCGACCGCTAGTATCGGCCGGCCGACGGGTGCGGGTGCCGCGGGGTTCCTCGTCCTGATAACTAGAAGTGCGGGAAGATCGGGGATCCTCGTAACCGCGTAAACGGGGATTATCTTCGTAACGTTCCTCCGGTTCGTAGGTGTCGAGGGGTTCTAATTCGGCCCGATATTCCCGACTCACAGGACGTTCATCCACAAAAGACGTGCCGCGGCGGGCCTGTTCCGTGGTTAAACCCCGCAATTTTACCGTCTCGAAGGCAAAAAACACCGCTGCCCCGGTCAGCAAAAATTGTCCGAATTGCAAAATCGGATCCAGTCGCCACCCTTGAAAAAGTAGAATTAAACCGCACAGTAAACCAACGGCGGCAAAAAATATATCATGATCCCTGGAAAGTTCCGGCCGCACCGAGCGCAGGAAGTATAATCCCGCTCCGGCCACTGCCAGAAAAATTCCTAAGATACTGGCCGAATTCAGCCCAAAATTGACCATCTTTATCTCCCTTCTCGGTGCTTAAATTCAAGAATCGAGTCTTTATCTATAGCCGTCAGTTTTCAGCAGCAATCTTGCTGTTTTTAACTCAAGGAGTCGATCTATATCCTGACCCCCAAGTCTAGCACTATATCTATCATCCTCGATTCTAACTTACTCGATCGAGCCTAGCTCACACAACTATTGTTGAGGAAGTGGGGAAGTGGGGAGACCACTTCGTGCGCGTTGCGGGGGGAAGTGGGGAAGTGGGGAGATTTTATCAGTGAACAGTGAACAGTAAACAGTGAACTGAAAACTCACATCTGATAACTGATAACTGATAAGGCTGATATTTTAACAAAATCTTTAGGAATTGCCCATTGACAGGATTGACTAAATGTGATGTATGGGTTTCGGGCATTTTAACGTGATTTTTTGATCACTTTTGAGCGATCGCTATCGTTGGGAAGTTAATCGCCGAAAGTCTGAAAGGAGGGATTTTCATTGATGCACATCATGGTTAATTTGTAAAGTGCGTAATTCCTAATTTTAATAAGATCAGACAGAAATTTTTCTGTCATATCATAAAATTAACTTAACCTAGACAAGAGGGAATTAGCATAGAATGTGATTATAATTGCAGGCTAAACATATAGTCTGTTTGTATTCATAGTCCATTCAATCCATAGAAGAAGGTGTGAGGATTGACCCATGTCAAAACTATTCAAGAATTTAGTAAAGGTAACTCCTTTAGTATTAGGTGCTTCCGTAGCGGCTGCTGGCAGCGCAGTGGCTCAAACTATGCCTGGTACACCTCAACTCAAGGTTGATCCAGTAGCGCAACAACAACTCGATCGCATTCAACGCGCCCAAAATAGTCAGCAGATTAATACGGGTGTTTATCAGGGTTCCATGTCCCAGGTGACTAGCGTTAACCAACTGCGGGACGTATCTCCCACCGCTTGGGCCTACGAGGCATTAAGAAGTCTTGTGGAACGTTACGGTTGTATCGTGGGTTATCCCGACCGTACCTTCCGTGGTGATCGCGCCACCACTCGTTGGGAATTTGCCGCAGGTTTAAACGCTTGTTTAAACGTCATGGAACGTTTAATTCAAGATGGTGTCGGTGTACTCAGAGAAGATATCGATAAATTAAAACGTCTTGTTCAAGAATTTGAAACCGAACTAGCGGCTTTAGGAGCTAGAGTGGATAACCTTGAACAGCGCGTTGCTTTCTTGGAAAACAATCAATTTTCTACCACCACCAAACTCAGAGGCGAGGTCATCTTCAGTATCGCCGATAGCTGGGGTGGTCAAGCTTCCGTTACCAATACCGACGGTACGGTGACTGATGGCAGCAATCAAGATGAAACTCAAACAGTATTTAATAATCGGGTACGACTCAACTTTGAAACCAGCTTCACCGGTAAAGATTTGTTGAGAACCCGTTTACAAGCGGGTAACTTTAACAATACCTTCAACCAAAACGGACCGACGGTAACCAACATGACCCGTCTGGCATACGATGATGGCCGGGACAATGACATAACCATCGATGACTTGTTCTACCGCGCTCCCATCGGCACTCCCTTCGGTAACATCACCGTTTGGGTTGGTGCTAACCAGTTAAACCTAGATGACGTTTTCATCACTGCTAACCCCTTCCTCGCCGATAGCGGTACAGGTGCTTTATCTCGCGGTCAACGCTACAATAACATCGTTTTCCGTGGTCCTTCCGGTGTTGGTGCTGGGGTCAGATTCAACATTGGCGATGTTTTCCAAGTTACGGGAACCTACCTAGCCGAGGGTGGGACTAATGGTGCCAGCAATCCTAACCCTGGTAGCGGTTTATTTAACGGTTCCTACAGTGCGGGTGCTCAGGTTGGTTTCTCCTTCATCAAATTTGCCGATATTAACTTCGTTTACGTTTACAGTTATCAAACTGCAGCCAGTATGAGTTCTGGTTTATTCGGTAACGTCAGCAGCCCTCTCACCGAGCGTCCCTTCGGTAACGTTGGTACTACTGCTAACCGTTTCGGTCTTCAGGCGAGCGCCCAAGTTATCCCAGGAGTCTTAAATCTAGCGGGCTGGGCTGGTTACGCCGATGCTTCGGCCACGGGAGTTAATGATGCGATCGGAGACAATAACACTGGTATCTGGTCTTGGAACCTTAACCTCTCCGTTCTCGACCTCTTTGCCGAAGGTGCGGCGTTTTCTTTAGGTGGTGGTCAAGTGCCCCGTTCCGATAAAGAAAGCAGCACCTCTTACATGGTAGAAGCTCAGTATAAGTTCCCAGTCACCAAAAACATCCTGATTACCCCCGGTGCCTATGCGATCTTCAACGCTAACAACCGTAATAACGACACCATTTTTGTCGGTGTCCTCCGGACAACTTTCCGTTTCTAAGCTGAGTTGACGGACTTGGTAAATAAGAACGGTGGGATTTATAGATCTCACCGTTTTTTTGCTTTTAACTTTTCACTGGGTATAACCATTTATGAGAAGATGATCGGAGCGTCCCAAACGCTGCTATATTTACTTCGCCTATTTAGTTGCTTATCTATGCACTCTCTGTCTTTCCCCCGTCGCACTAAAATTGTGGCCACGATTGGCCCAGCCTCGCAAAATAAGGAAACATTACGTCAGATGATCAAGGCGGGGGCGACGACATTTAGATTAAACTTTTCCCATGGCGATCACGATTACCATCGTCACAGCATTAACCTGATCCGTCAGTTAGCCTTTGAACTCAATCAACCCATTGGCATCCTTCAGGATCTACAGGGGCCAAAAATTCGCTTAGGTAAATTTGCCTGTGGGTCGATTACCCTGAAACCGGGGGAACCCTTTATCCTTACTTCTAGGGATGTGGAATGTAATCAGGAAATAAGTTCCATTAGCTATCCCTCGCTGGCCCAAGAAGTCCCAGAAGGTTCGAGAATTCTCCTCGATGATGGTAAGGTCGAAATGCGGGTGGAATCAGTGGATCGTTTGAAAGGAGACCTGTCCTGTCGCGTGGTGGTTGGGGGTGTCTTATCCAGTAATAAAGGGGTAAATTTTCCCAACGTCTATCTGTCGGTGAAAGCTTTAACCGATAAGGACAAAAAAGATTTAATGTTCGGACTGCTGTGGGATGTGGATTGGATCGCCCTTAGTTTTGTGCGTAATCCCCAAGATATCCTCGAAATTAAAGAATTAATCGCCAGTGCGGGTAAATCTATCCCCGTGATCGCTAAAATTGAAAAACACGAAGCGATCGAGGAAATGGAGGAAATTTTATCCCTCTGTGATGGTGTTATGGTGGCTAGGGGGGATTTAGGAGTAGAATTACCAGCCGAAGACGTGCCAATCCTGCAAAAACGCCTGATTAATACCGCTAATCAGCTAGGCATCCCGATTATTACCGCCACTCAAATGCTTGACAGTATGGCCAGTAATCCTCGTCCCACCCGCGCCGAGGTTTCGGACGTGGCTAATGCGATTTTAGATGGCACTGATGCGGTCATGCTTTCCAATGAAACGGCTGTGGGTCATTATCCCATCGAAGCGGTGGCAACCATGGCCCGCATTGCCGAAAGGATCGAACGGGAACAGATCAATAGTGCCGCTCGCTCTAACAATAAACAATCGATTCCTAACGCTATTTCCTCGGCAGTTAGTCAAATTGCCGAACAATTGGGGGCAGCGGCAATTATTACCCTGACAAAAACCGGCTCTACTGCCCGTAACGTCTCCCGATTTCGCCCCAAAACCCCGATTTTAGCCGTTACTCCCCATCGAGAAGTGGCACAGCAGTTACAGCTAGTTTGGGGCGTAAAACCGATGTTATTGCTCGATTTACCCTCCACCAGCCAAACTTTTCAAGTGGCGATGAATCTCGCCCAGGAAAATAACCTCCTAGCGGATGGTGAGTTAGTGGTGATGACGGCGGGAACTCTGCAAGGGGTGGCCGGTTCCACGGATTTAATTAAGGTGGAAGTGGTAAAATCCCTTTTGGGTAAAGGTACGGGTATCGGCCAGGGTGTGGCTAGTGGCCGGGCGCGAGTAGCCCATAATGCCCGAGAAGTGGGTAGTTTTAGTAGTGGGGAGATTTTAGTCGTTCCCACCACCAGCGCCGAATATGTGGATATGATGCGGAAAGCTGGCGGAATTATCACCGAAGATACCGCGATGAATAATCACGCCGCTACTATCGGTTTAAAATTGGGTATTCCTGTTATTGTCGGGGTTAAAGGTGCCACGAAAATTATCCGCGAAGGGGTGATCATTAGTCTCGATGCTCAACGGGGTTTAATTTATTCTGGTATTGGCAATGGCGCAG
>NZ_JASJFF010000660.1:0-2165 GCF_030065435.1 Microcystis sp. M53603_WE2 | reverse complement strand
TGCGGCTTTTCGCAGGGGTGCTAGGGAGCGATTACTGTCCAAATAATCCCTTTTTTCAATCTCTTGGGTTAATTCTGCGAGACTAATCCCCCCATTTCCCTGCGCTTCTAAGTCTTTTAATCTCCTTCTCGCTCTTTCTTCGGGTGTCGCTGTCAAGAAAATCTTTAATTCCGCTTCTGGGAAAACATTAGTACCAATATCCCGACCTTCCACAACTATTCCCCCCGACATTCCCATTTGTCTTTGCAGGGTGACTAACTGCTGTCTCACCGCTTTTTGAGCGGCAATTCTGGACACTTGCGAGGTAATTGCGGGAGAGCGAATCTCTAAAGTCACATCCTGCCCGTTAATCTTCACTATAGTCACATTTTCAGGATTATCGGCGGGGATTATTTCTATCTTCGCTAAAGATAATAACTCGGCGATGGCCGCTTCTGCGGACAAATCCAGACCGGAATTCACCACTAACCATGTCACCGCGCGATACATCGCACCGGTATCGAGATAGGTTAACCCCAATTTTTCGGCTACTAAGCGCGTTACTGTCGATTTTCCCGCTCCAGCCGGCCCATCAATAGCGATAACTGCCCGACGTTGACGCAAGATAATATTATCAATTAAACGGGTTTGACCGATCGATCCAGCGATCGCTAACAAACCCCCTGTCTCGATCTGCTCGATCGGTTGTAAACTCTGGGGATGGACTAAATCCAGATACTGAGGGCGAAATTCTGGTACTCTGTCCAGATTTTTTTGCACAATAGCCAGTAGTTTTTCCCTTTGTCTTTCCCCTAAACGAAAACTTTCGAGAGCTAATTGCAAACTTTGGGCGATAATTGTCGCTTTTTCCTTTTCTGTGGGCGATAGATACTGATTGCGAGAACTAACTGCTAATCCCGATGTTTCTCGCACTGTAGCACAAGCGCGAATCTCGATCGCTAAATTTAAATCCCTGACTAATTGCCGGATAATCGCTAACTGTTGGGCATCCTTTTCGCCAAAATAGGCGATCGTCGGTGCAATTATATTAAATAACCTGGTGACAATTGTGGCTACTCCCTGAAAATGCCCCGGACGAAAAGCACCACATAACCCGCTAGTCAGAGAAATCGGGGGAACAACTGCGGTTATCTCCTCAGAATCACCAATTCCTAAAGTTTCCGCACTGGGAGCAAAAATAGCAGCAACTCCCAAGGATTCACATAATTGGCGATCGCTGTCAAGGCTGCGGGGATAGCGAGAAAAATCCTCTGTAGGGCCAAATTGTAGAGGATTAACAAAAATACTGACCACAGTTACCTCCGCTTCTGTCACTGCGCGTCGAATTAGACTAGCATGACCTTTATGGAGGGCGCCCATGGTTGGCACGAGGGCAATACTATGATCATGGCGATAATCAGCCAAAAAAGTGCGTAAACCAGGGATTGTTGTGAATATTTGCACAGGGTTCACTCCTTTAATAGCCTATTCCACTACTATTCGCCAGGGGATGCTGCCCGATGATCGATTCGGCTGCTTCCGGGGAATCGGCTTTAAATAATAACATCCCATCGCCTCTTTCTGTCCAATAACTCGTTTTTGTCTCCTGTCCTGTCTTGAAAGAGGGTGTAGGGTGTAGGGTGTGGGGTGTAGGGAAAGAAACCTCTTTCATCTGTGGGGGTGAAAATTTTTTCATCGGGACTGACTTGATTAAACGCTGCACACAAGTAGGGAGGCACAATTATTTGTAGGATGGGTTAGCGGTAGCGTAAACTATGCGGGTGTTGGGTTTCATGCTTCAACCCAACCTACGTTCATCTTATATTTAATTCCTCCACCTACTTAGTTAATTAGGAGTCAGTGGTCAGGAGTCAGCAGCCAGGAGAACGATCTTTTCTGGTTTAGAATTTATCTGTATCTGGTCTGGGGCCAACAGCACCGGCGGGATTAACAAAAAGATTGCCCCCGGCTTCATTTTGGAAGATACAATCGATTTTCGGTTTGCCTTCCAAGGGGCCGGTATAACCAAAGGTATTCATCCGGTTTTTACAACTTTGTACCTGCTGTCCATCGACTAATTTTTGTTGTTCTAAAATTGACCAGTTATTGCGTCGCAAAACGCAACCGGGTTGCATGACTGGTTGGGTGACAAAAACATTAAAGGGGTTAAGAGTGACATAAACCCG
>NZ_JASJFF010000329.1:0-1901 GCF_030065435.1 Microcystis sp. M53603_WE2 | reverse complement strand
GATAAATTCTCTCTAGCATTTTCTGGCTCTCGGGGTTTAGGTCTCTAATCAATCTCATTGTATTTTCCTGCTGCTTCGTTTTTTTATGTATTATACTTCTTAATTTTTTATTTGGGTAATTAATTTTGCATGACTACTTACAATTATTAGTGATACAGCATTTCTTATACAGATGAAGTATGATGGGATTGGGCATCGCCCCCAAAGGTTAAGTAGGGAGGCACAATTATTTGTAGGATGGGTTAGCGGTAGCGTAACATAATCGGGGGTTGGGTTTCATGCTTCAACCCAACCTACGTTCATCTTATATTTAATTCCACCCACCTACTTAAGCTTATCCCTAGTTTCTAGAAGTCCGCTTTTTTCGACTAGAATAAAAAAAGCCAGCCAGAATAGCCACAATTTTAAAAATTTCTCCTCTTAGACTTGACGTGAAAGAGTCCCTCAACCCTACTTCTTTGGATCTCAAAACCATTTTTCCCTTTAAACTCGACGACTTCCAGCAATCGGCGATCGCTGCTCTCGCTGCCGGTAAATCAGTGGTGGTCTGCGCTCCCACCGGTTCCGGCAAAACCTTAATCGGAGAATACGCCATCTATCGCGCCCTCGAAAGGGGCAAACGGGTTTTCTACACCACTCCCCTGAAAGCTCTTTCTAACCAAAAATTCCGGGATTTTCAAGAAAAATTCGGTCGCACCCCCACCGATGGCGATGAGGATTCCCCGCTGCTCTTTGCGGAAGTGGGATTGATTACCGGTGATGTGGTGATCAATCCCTCCGCATTAATTGTAGTCATGACTACAGAAATTTTTCGCAATATGCTGTACCAAACTCCAATCGGTGAGGTAGGCACTTCCCTAGAAAACGTGGAAACCCTAGTTCTCGATGAATGTCACTATATCAGCGATCGAGGTCGCGGCACCGTTTGGGAAGAATCAATTATCTACTGTCCCCCTAGTATCCAATTAGTCGCCCTCTCCGCCACCATCGGCAACCCCGGGGAACTCACCGACTGGATTAACTGGGTGCGGCAACTGCCCCAATCCGGCGACAATAAACAGACCTCCAGCTGCGAGCTAATTAACTCCGATTTTCGCCCCGTCCCCCTGCGCTTTTATTTCGCCAATAAAGAGGGATTATTCCCGCTGCTCGACCCAAAACAGAGCAAAGTTAACCCGAAACTACGCTCAAAAGTCGGCCACGGCAAACCCCGACGCTTAAAACGAGAAGATTGTCCCACCATCGCCTCGATTGTCACCACTCTGCGGGACAAGGATATGCTCCCAGCCATTTACGTCATTTTCAGCCGTAAAGGTTGCGATCAGGCGATTCGAGAGCTAAAAAACCTCAATCTCGTTAATCAAGAAGAAGCTAGAGCCATTTACTACCGTTTACTCATTTTCTTTCTGGAAGATAATCCCAATCTGCAAGAACTAGCCCTTTCCTTCTTTGCCGTCGAAAATCCGCCTCTACACCAGAAATTACTGGCTTTTTTCGCTAATAACCCCCAGTCCGACGATCAACTCCTCAGCCTCTTAACCGCCGCCCCCGAGACGAAAAATCAACTGTTTGAATTCCTAGCCAGTGCTTCCCAATTGGTGCGGGCCGACCAAGTGGAACCCCTCACCCGGGGCTGTGGTGTTCACCATGCCGGGATTTTACCCCTCTGGAAAGAATTAGTCGAACAACTCTTTGAAGCTGGTTTAATTAAGGTGGTTTTTGCCACCGCTACCCTCTCAGCCGGGATTAATATGCCCGCTCGCACCACCGTTATCTCGGCCCTCTCCAAACGCACCGATGATGGCCATAGTATGCTGACTCCCTCGGAATTTGTCCAGATTGCCGGCCGGGCCGGTCGCCGGGGAATGGACGCGGTGGGCCATGTGGTGACAGTACAAACG
>NZ_JASJFF010000244.1:0-1746 GCF_030065435.1 Microcystis sp. M53603_WE2 | reverse complement strand
TTCCTGTTTTTCCAGCTTGAGTTGATTGAGAATATTTTGATTATTATTATTTTTAATTTCTAACTTTATTCTCTCGTAGTCTAAGATTTTCAATTCTTGATATTTTTGGGAAAATAAAATTTTGAGATTGTCACTGAGTTGTAGTAAAAAACGATAATATCCATCTTGATAGATTTCTAGTCCGTTAATTAATAAATTGTAGTCTTTAATTAATAACTGCGTCTCAATCAAGATTTCTTGTTGAGTAATTTTTTCTTTTCGTTTAATAATCTTACCAAAATAGTAATGGTAGCGAACTCCTTCTTGAATTAATTTCCGACGTTCTTTGATGATTTTCTGAAAGTTCTTTAAGTATCTATTTTTAAAAACAGGAAGTTGATAGCTTTGCTCATAAATGGCAATTTTTTTATAGGTCATCAGATGTGGACAGTTCCTATTTAGCATAGCTATCTTAGACCAAAAAATTCCTCAGTACTTAGCAATAATCATCCGCTACTCCCAGCTATTACAAGAGGGAGCAATACCTAAATTAAACATTTTCAACTTCAACAACAACTGGTTCATTTTTAATAATTGGTTCATTTTCAATAACAACTGTTTGAGGACTTTCAGGAGTTGGCTCAGTTACCGTTTCTGGCTGCTTTACTGTCTGTTCTTGATACTCGGTTAAGTGTTTTTTGGTTTTTAATTTCAGGTCATCAGTCAGAGGTAAAGTATCAATTTCAGCTAAAAGTGTTTCCAGGGATTCTTTTTTACTTCGCTCAGTGTAAAAAGAATTCAGAACCGCTTCAATTCCGTACTCGGCAATCGCATCTCCTAAGACGGTAACTAACCCCATCGCTCCAATACCCAGAAAAACTACAAAGGGTTGTCCGAGGGTCAGAATTAGCACGATGACGGCAATAATAGCCGAAGCTAAATAAGCACCTGCTACTTTTTTAATAATGTTATCGAGTTCCATAAAAATCACCTCAAATTTCTAGCGCAGGATTCATTTAATTTTAAAGCAAGGTTACTCTGTCTTTTGATCGCTGTCAAGTAAAGCTTGAAGAAAAGGTTCAAGACTTTTGGGACGATAATCGGAAAAAGCCTTTAATCGTTTTACCACACTGTGATGAACAGTGACAACTTTTGTATTGAAATATCGCGACTGCTCACCTCCCAAGGCCGACAATCCCTTAAGCGTATTATCGAACTTGATGGTCGGGTCTGGTTTAATCTCTTCGGGTCTAATTCCCCGCCGCTCGCGGCGTACAATAGAAAAATGAGTGAATACATCCATAAGAGCCATAATGTAAGTGTTTTGCTATATCATTTAGTGTTCCCAGCCAAATATCGTAAAGCCGTTTTCGACGAACAGGTAGATAGCTTGTTGAAAGAAGTCTGTCTAGAGATGGAAAAACGATACGAGATAAAGTTTGTAGAAATTGGAGTGGATAAAGATCATGTGCATTTTCTGGTGCAATCAGTACCGACCTATAGTGTGACAAGGATAGTGACAATGATTAAAAGTATAACGGCGAGAGAAATTTTCAAAAAGTGTCCTCAAGTGAAAAAGCAGTTGTGGGGAGGAGAGTTTTGGAGTGATGGATATTACGCAAGTACGGTAGGAAAGCATGGGGATGAAGGTATGATAGCGAGATATGTAAAAGAACAAGATAAAGAATACCTGCAGCTACACCAAAATCTACAATTGAGTCTATTTTGATTCTGATACCCCGTCCGCTTGCGGCGGGGTAGTTCATT
>NZ_JASJFF010000981.1:0-5995 GCF_030065435.1 Microcystis sp. M53603_WE2 | reverse complement strand
TGCGCGACCCTTAAAACGGGCAGTACAAAGATATGTGGAAACTCCGATCGCTAAGGCAATTCTGCGCGGCGAATTCAAAGGGGGAGACACGATTTTTGTCGATGTGGCCGATGAAAGATTGACCTTTAAACGGTTAGCTTCCCAAGTAGTAACTGCTTAATTAAGTAGGGTCTGCTGAAAAAGTTTTTCCCGGTGGCAGGGTGTGGGGTGTGGGGTGTGGGGTGTGGGGTTTTACTCATTTTCAGGTGGTCAATTACCTAATTTTCAGGAAAAAAGTCCAGGAATTTTCCCCCCAATCACTCCAAAGTTCGGCACTTTTTGAGGTCAAAAAAGTCTAAAAACCTTATCCAACAAGGTTTTTAGATTTACTCAGCAAGCCCTAGCCAATTAAATAGTTGCTAATTCCTGAACATCGAAATCTGATTGCAACAGTTGAATGAGAGCGGCACAACGGAAGACCATAGCAGCACGACTATCTACCCCTAATTTGGCAAAAATTCGCCGTAAATAGCTGGCAACAGTCCATTCACTAATATGTAAGCGATGGGCTATCTGTTTATTAGCCTGTCCCAGGGCCACTAGGGTGGCAATTTGTAGTTCTCTTTCCGAGAGAAGTTGGGCGATTTCTTGGGCAGAAGATTTAATTTGACCGGATACATCGAGAATAATAAAATATTGACCGTTGACTTCAAATTGATCCACCTCAACAAAAGATTTTTTTAATTCTTTTAAATAATTTTTTTCCTGATCTTCCTTTAGATGGATGATATAGTAGTGATGATCGTGCTTATAAATTTCTGAAACTACTTGATAGGACACATCGGTGAACAAAGAGCCAAGATTTTGCTGATGCTGGTTATTCATTGTCTTTTCTCTCCTAACTTGTTTTCTGGCTAAATAAAAGCTTCGTCTATCTGAAAAATAGGAAACAATCAATAAAAGTAGGTGCAAGACGGTCTTGTCAAGATTACAGTAATATATTTCTGCCAATAATTGGGCTAATCTTAACATTTAATTTGGGAATGTAGATTAGGGGAAAAATCGAGGTTTTAATTAAGACGAAGCTTGATTTGCTATAAGAGATCATTGTAAAATTTTCCAGAAAAACTTGCCAAGAAATTAGAAAAACTTAACAATAATTGAGTTTCTAGCTCAACCATAAAAAATTAAGTGCGACTAACAGAAACTTCCCCAGACCGAGGGGTAATACCAGAAAAATTGACCAGAGGAGAATAGACTTGGGCGGGGGGTAGCGATCGCAAATTAAACAGAGCGGCAAAATTAGCCCTGCTATCGTAGAGAGGTTGTAAACGTTGGCAGGAACCCGTTAGTAAAGGCATAACCCCAGGACCATGACCACTGACCGTACTATCGCCATGGACGATAATCCCGAAAGTAATCCGACCTTGACGGTAACTAGGACCGTGACGGGTATCCGCCGAGCCAATGGCAACCAAATCGCCAAATCGAAGAGTATCAAGACGATAGCGGCGGCGAAGTTGCGGATCGAATAGCTGGATATCATAATCACCACGCCAGACTGTATTTTTGCCCAATCCCGAACCCATAGCAGCAGCAGGGACAAAATGAGTCACGGGTACTTGTAAAGTGCGGTCGCCAGGAATTAAACCCCAACGTCGCAGAAAATCGGGGGAACAGTTAAATAAACGCAGATCCGGATAGTCTAATAATTTTAACCCCAAACCATAACTATAGATTTGCACTCGATCGCCGATCCGTAGGCGACGCAAAACCGCAGGGGGAAAATCTACCAAAACATGGTCCACTCCGCCATGTTTTCCCGTCACCAGACCCGATTGACCCGTGGCAGGTCCAGTAATCACCCTAGCGCGATTGCCCAAACAAGCATAGGTAATCAGGGCAAGATTCGGGCCGCGACGACTGCCGATAATTTCCCGACTATTATTATGGAGAGCCACCCCCGGCTCAATATGATCCCCCATTAAACCCACACAGCGATCGCCAACCCGTTGATTGAGGACAATTCCCCCGGTGGCCGGAAGGATTCGGGGTATGCCATCATGACCGATGCGATAGGGATTAGCCTGACCGACTGGATGGGCAATTTGACCGGCAACGGCCACCATTACTAAGTCTGGTTGGTTAATACGGAGGGAATTGGCGCTATCTGGTCGTGAATTATTCATATATCAGTTATCAGTATTCTAAAATGGAAGCATGGGATTTTTGCTTGAATCTATGACTGCAACACTGCTCGCACCACCGGCTGAAATAATTCACCTGTCCGGGATTAGCTGGGAAACCTACGAAACGCTGCTAGAAGAAATGAGCGATCGCCGTCTGCGGCTGACCTACAATCGTGGCAATTTAGAAATCATGGCTCCTTCCCCAGAACACGAATTTAGTAAAACCCTCATCGGTCGCTTTGTCGAAACCCTAGCGGAAGAATCAGCAGTCCCGATTTATCCCCTTGGTTCTACCACCTTTAAACGCCCTAAATTGAGTGGTGCAGAACCGGATGAATGTTTTTACATTGATAATATTGAGGCGGTTCGGGGGAAAAAGCGACTGGACTTCAATGAAGACCCTGCACCAGATTTAGTCATAGAAATTGATGTCACCAGCAGTTCTCAAAATCGCCTTCAGGTTTATGCAGATCTAGGCGTGGCAGAGGTTTGGGTTTATAATGGGGAATCTCTGGTTATCCAACAATTACAAAATGGCACTTATATCACCTCCCCAACAAGTCAGTTTTTTCCTAATTTACCCATCTTAGAAATTGCTATATTTTTACAACAAGCTGGCCAGACAGATTACCTAGAGTTAGTAAAAGCATTTCGGAATTGGGTAAGAAGTCAGCTGGAAAAATAAAAGGAAGGTTTTTCAACGTTAAATCTCATACCAAAATCCCCTTGCACCCTGCCAAAAATCAAATTTTTCTCCCCTAGTTTCTGACCAGTCTTCTAATTCCAATTCGCTCGCAGAAATATCTTCGCACCAACTGGGAGGAGGAGCGATCCTGATTGCTTCCGGAACCACTAAATGCAGAACCACTGGGTGGAACCCCATCCAGAGCAATTTGGAGACTCCAGACTGGATGAATAACTGGCGTAATTGTTCCCGTTCCAAAGCAGCGATCGCATCTTGTTGGTCAATTTCCTGACAGTTGATGCCCCAACTCTCCAAGGTGGAACAGATTACTGGGGGTAAGTTGCGGGCCCGATCTTCCGGGGAGCGATGGGTTAGGATAAAGGCCGACCCTAGGGCGGCACTCAAAGCGATCGCATCTCGGAAAGCATAGCCGAGCAGATCAGTGTGAATTTGTCTATCCAAACTGCGGGCTAACCATTCCCAACGACTGACTAAACTGCTGTCGGTTTCTTTGGGCAAAAGGGATTCACCAAGCCCATCGCCGATCCAAAATAGATGATGATTACCTAAATCCGTCTCTAGTCGCAGTCTTTCCCATTCCCGCAAAGTGCGACGGGTTTGAGAAGAAAGTTCCGGAGTAAGAAGGGATGGGCAATTGCCCTTCTCTGGGGACGCTTCTAGCCAAGGCCGCCAGCGATCGAAAACATCGCTATTATCAATTAGATGCCAAAATTCTCGCGCTATCCATAATTCGAGAAATCGTCCTAATTGTTTGACCAGGAGCAGACCATAATCCGATAAGGCCAGGTTGGGATCGAGGACACAAGACCAACGGCGTTGATTGAGGTTAATGGAGAAATCGGGCAAAAGAGTGGCACTCATCGGGACACCTCTAAAAAAATAGCGTTACACCCCAGCAGACTCCGAACCGATAACACTGCGTAGCGCCGGAGTTACCCCCGGAAAGGCCCGGCCTTCGGGAGTCATGCGATAGGCAGCTAACCAAGCTTCCGAGTGGGGACCCATGGGTCTGAGTTCCGATTGGAATAAAATCGGGTCAAGGGCGGTTTTAAAGTCGTTATCAGCCACAAATTGCAGAATCCGACGACCGCTTTCCGCCATTTTTGCCCGTTGGGAAGGTTCGGCAATACCCCCCAGATAGCGATTGGAGACGATTTCGATCACATCCCATTTGGTATTAGCATCGAAGGCTTTTTTGATATCGGCTGCATCCAAAAGGTTGAGAACCGTATTGAGATAATGTCCGGTTTCCATCGTCAGGGCCAAAATGTTACCGTAGGTGGAGCGATCGAGAGCATAGCGCAGATCCAAGCCGATGCGTTGAACTGTGCCAATACTGCCAAAGGGTCGCTGTTCAATGAGAGTGCCGCCGCGAATTACTTCCCCGATCAATAAATCCCGGAAATATTGGGCTACAGCTACCATAAACCCGACTAATTGCCGATGAAAATTGCGGTTAATGATCGCCCCCGAAGCTGGTTGGGCATTACCGTAGTTAAAGGCGCGACGGTAGGCCATCATCCGATCGCGGATCGTATAGCGCAAAGGTTTCCATTTGTCAAGTAAATATAGACCTCGCGCCCCCGGTCCCCGTTGAATCCGCATCCGTCCCTCTCTAAACAGACGCTGCAGCACTTGGATGACTTGAAAAACTTTCATCCGTTCGTGTTGGTAGATATAGTACAGTTCGGCGGCGGCGTGGAGTTGACTAGGAACGACGGAATCATCGAAATCTGGCTGGATATAGGGATAGGAAACGTTCTCGAAGGGAATCGGTCCTTTGGGTCCAAATCCCATTAAATCGAGGAAACTATCGGGACTACTGGAACCGTCGGCCGCCCCCTTGAGTAGTTCACCGAAACGGTCTTCGAGTTGCTGTTCGTACTGTTGGCGCTCTTCCGGTGGCATCGCTCCTAATTGATCTCTCAAAAAGGTTGCCCACAAGCGTTGAATGGTTTCTGTGGTGTTGTAGGTCATGGTTGGATTCCTTGCGGCGATTTAACTATTTGAGGCAAAATATTGAAGGATTAATTGACGTAATTGCTGGAGTTGGATCAGGCGCTGGTAGCGCAGGGCGAGCTTACTGTTCCCCAAGGGTTCTGAGGCACTCCTGGCCAGATCTTCATTGAACAAATCTGGATGCTCGGCTAATTTGTTTTGCAGGACTTCCAGTTGTCTTTCTAGACGATCTAAATTGGCAACGTCCAGATCTTCTTGTGTCAAGCTGGCTTCAACTTGACTGAGTTCGTGAAGTAAGGGCAGGGCTGGCGCTAGGTTTTCCTCTGTCAGTTGCTCCTCTAAAGAAGTAGGAAATAATTCTAGCCGTGGTGGTGCTGGGGGAGCGGCTTGTTGTCTGGCTTCAGGGGATTCAACCGCAAAAGAACCCAACAGTTCCATACACAAATCCTGGATCGTTGAAGCAAAATCCATCCATTTTTGTTCGCCTTCCTCTTTTTCTTGTAGAGTTGGTTCACCTAAAGATTCGGAGCTTAAACCGATAGACTCTACAGGCGTTTCAAAGATAGATGTAAATCGCTTTTCAAGTTCATTTTTTCCACTGTATCCCTTCATTGCTTGATCCCATAATTTCGATTGCCGCATATTGTTCATCAAACAACCCATCCTGTCTCGTTTATTGCGACACAGCCACCACCAGATAAAAATATTGAGGTTAATGAGGAGTATGTAGACAGAGATATTGATGGAAATGTTTGGAGCAGGTACTTTCACAGATAGCTGCAAATTGTTAATAGCATTGGCGATATCTGCTAATCCAGCTTTTGTCATATTTGCGGAATTTGTGTTGTTTCCTACTGCCTTGTCAGCACTTGACCCTGGTTTGGCATCAGCAAGGCTCAGAATTGCCTCAGTAATGCCTTGAATCCTCTTGTGAATTACTGTGTTAGGTGCTGGTACAGTTTCTCTTTTCGTACTAGGTGTCATCATCCGTACTCTCCTGCTTAAAAACTCTAAGTTTATGGGTTCTTCGTTACTTGGTATGGTTCGATAGGGGGGCATAAATCGACTAAATCCTTATCTGGCAAGAGACTTAATTGATTAGTTCGCTCTAGATAAAAAACAATTGACAAAAATCGCTAAATGCCTTTCTCTATAAGGGTTC
>NZ_JASJFF010000444.1:0-4743 GCF_030065435.1 Microcystis sp. M53603_WE2 | reverse complement strand
ATAGGCTTTTTCCATATTCCACATTCTGGCATATATCGTGTAAACGATGCTCATATTTAAGCGATCGCCAGCTGAATGAGAGTTGATCTCAATAATTTGGTATCAGAGCTATCAGATTTTTAGGGCTAATTGTGCGTCTGCTGGGCAAACAAATTAGCCTGTAATTCAGAGCCGGCAATCGTTTTGACGATTTAGATAAAATTTTCAATGTGACAGTTGAGGGTGCGGAATGTGGGATTTAAGTGCGATGCCGAAGGCACTGCGTAGCAGTACGCCGCTCTGGTGGGTTAGGTTAACGGCAGACCCCCAACTGTGATCTTTGACTTCATGCCAATTTGTGCGGACTGTATTCAGGTGTTACCTGCTGTGATAGTTAGTAAGTGAGCCTGTTCGTTGAGTTGAGGAGTAAAATAGGAGAAGTCCTAATCTAAGATTTAGTAATGGATAGAAGCATTATAGAACGGCAACCGCTAATTGAAGCAGTCAAGGCTCTCCCTGATGAGGCTTTAGTGGAACTGTCTAATTTTCTTGACTATCTTCGCTATAAAGCAGCCTATCAAAGAGAACTGACCACTCATTCTTCTAGTTTTCTGCTTGCAGTTGCAGGTTTAGGCAACTCTGGTCAACAGGATATTTCAGAACGTGATGAAGAGATTCTAGGCAATGAGATTGATCCGGTGTCCGGCTGGAATCTTAAGCCAAGCAATTCAGTATGACGGCGATACTTGACACCAGTTTTTTGTTTGCCTTGACCGATCAGGGCGATCGCAATCATCAACGGGTGTTGGCTATTGCTCAAAGCGTGAATGAGCCATTGGTTCTACCTGTCGTTGTCCTGCCTGAGGTCTGCTATCTGATTGCATCAAGATTGGGCCACCAAGCAATGCGCCGTTTTGTATCCAGTATGACACCTGATGCGGTTCAAGTTGAACCTGTAATCCCAGAAGACTTGGTACGAGTGCATGAGATATTGGAACAATATGCTGACAATCAGCTTGACTTTACAGATGCAGCGATCATTGCCATAGCTGAAAGGCTTACTATTACTCGCGTTTACACACTTGATCGCCGAGATTTTTCGATTATTCGTCCAAGTCACTGCGATTACTTTGAGTTATTTCCTTGAACCACCAGCTAACACTGCGTGGCAGCGGACGGTCGCAATTCGTCGCTGCCGAGCTTGCTTTCTAATGCCGTCGCTGATTTGAGCCGTTAGCGATCGAGCGCGCTACGCACCGATCGGGTTCTGGACTTCCCCATTGACAAAAAGCCATAACCTGTGCTGCAGGAAGGATTAACAGAATTTCCGATACCCCCTTACTGGGTACAAATTAAGAAAACCTCTAATAAATCTAACGCCGTACAAACTCCTCGTCAATAGCAAATCAGGTTATACTTCACACCCCACACCCCACACCCCACACCCCACACCCACGAAAAACTT
Source organism: Microcystis sp. M53603_WE2 (assembly GCF_030065435.1). Lineage (NCBI taxonomy): Bacteria > Bacillati > Cyanobacteriota > Cyanophyceae > Chroococcales > Microcystaceae > Microcystis > Microcystis sp. M53603_WE2. The sequence goes on along the minus strand of NZ_JASJFF010000444.1, from coordinate 3,299 downwards.
TTTCAGCAGACCCTACCTATCGATCCCATTTTTACCTATTCTAAGCGCAGGATTTCTCCACCTCTGGCTAGAGATAATTCTGCTGCCTGGAGGATTTTGACTAATTCCGTCCCTACCGATCCCGAAGATACAGGAGAATCGACACCCGTAGCCACCGACTCTAAAAAATGTTCGCACAATGCTTTCAGGGGTTCACCATCGGCAATAGGGATAGATTCCGTCTCCTGTCCCCGGGGAATAAAATAGGCTTCCTGACGCTCAAAATGGCCCTTTTGTCGGGTTAAAGGCGATCGAGAGTCTAATTCATTGAAAATTAAAGTCCCTTCGCTGCCAACTATCCCTAAACGTCGCTGTTTATCGGGATTCAACCAACAAAGGTGAATAGTCGCTTGAAAACCATCGCCATAGATCAGGGTTAACCAGACTAAATCGGCTAGATGAGGTTGTAGCCAGAAGGTTCCCCTCGCCTGAACTAATACTGGTGTACTATTTAGCCAATGATTAAAAATCGAGATATCGTGAATAGCTAGATCCCACAAAGCGGACACATCCTGACGGACGGGACCTAAGTGGGTGCGAGTGGCATAACCATAAAGAGGTTTACCGATACCCCCGGATTGCAGGACTTTTTGTCCGGTGATAACGGCCGGATGAAAAAGATAGGTATGATCAACTAATAAAATACGCTGTTTTTTCGCCGCTAATGCTGTTAATTCGCCACATTCTTGGGGATTGAGGGTTAAGGGTTTTTCGGCGAGGACGTGATAACCTAAATTAAGAGCATCTTTAATCAGGGGATAATGACTGATGGCGGGAGTAACGACGACTACAGCCGAGATTTCGGGGTGAAGACGAATTGATTCCCAGTCATTGGCTAAAATAACCTTATTAGTATCGAGATTAAATTGATCGCGACAGAGATGAAGTTTTTCAGGGGAGGAGTCAACGATCGCCACTACTTGTGCTGAGGGATGTTGAGAAAAATGACGGACGAAATGGACTCCCCAACGTCCTACCCCTAAGATAGCGATTCCTGTGGACATTTTGCTTACTCAGATAAATCAATCTAGTTTATTTTAAAAGGATTAGGCGCAATTGTTCATTGATTCTGAGAACTGGAAGGGATTATGTTAAAATTTTTTATCGATCGAGGGGGAACTTTTACCGATATCGTGGCGATAATCGATCAACCAGAAATTATTGAACGACTAGCTAGAGATGCCGCTAGATTTCTGATTGTTCCCCTTGCCGATCAACAGTGGATTGTTCTCTATAAACTGCTCTCGGAAAATCCCGAAAAATACCCAGATGCAGTCATTCAAGGGATCAAAGATATTAGCGGTTCCCTAGATAACATCGAAGTGATTAAAATGGGAACAACGGTAGCCACCAATGCGCTGTTAGAAAGAAAAGGAGAGCGCACGGTTTTGTTAATCACCAAAGGTTTTAAAGATGCCTTGAGAATTGGCTATCAAAATCGCCCCGATATTTTTGCCCGTCAAATTATTCTTCCTTCTTTATTATACGAACAAGTTATCGAAGTGGCCGAACGCTACGATAGTCAAGGACAAGAATTAATCGCCGTTAATCCCGCCCAAGTTAAAGCCGATTTAATACCAGTTTATCAAGCGGGTATCCGAAGTTGTGCGATTGTTTTTATGCACGGTTATCGTTATCCTGACCACGAAAAACAAGTGGCAGCCATTGCCGAAGAAATCGGCTTTACTCATCTAGCCATTTCCCATCAAGTCAGTCCTTTAATGAAACTGGTATCCCGGGGAGATACCACGGTAGTCTCTGCCTATTTATCGCCAATTTTACGCCGCTATGTTGATAGTATTAGCCAGCAATTACCGAAAACTAGCTTGTTATTTATGAAATCCGATGGCGGTTTAGTCACCGCCGATAAATTTCAGGGTAAAGATAGCATTTTATCTGGTCCTGCGGGGGGAATAGTCGGGGCAGTACAAACCAGTTTAAGGGCGGGATTTAGTAAAATTATCAGTTTTGATATGGGAGGAACTAGCACCGATGTTTCTCATTTTCAAGGGGAATACGAGCGCCAAACAGATAACGAAATTGCTGGCGTAAGAATGCGAGCGCCGATGTTAAGTATTCACACCGTGGCCGCTGGTGGGGGTTCGATTTTAGTCTATGATGGTTATCGTTTTCGGGTCGGACCAGAAAGTGCCGGAGCTAATCCGGGACCTGCCTGTTATCGACGGGGTGGACCATTAACAATTACCGATGCTAATGTTTTGTTAGGAAAAATTCAAGCTGCCTATTTTCCCGCTATTTTTGGACAAGAGGGAAATTTACCCCTAGATAGAGAGATTGTGCTGACAAAGTTTCAAGAATTGGTGGCAACAATGGGGGGTAATAATAGTCCTGAACTGCTGGCTGCGGGGTTTATTCAAATTGCCGTAGAAAATATGGCTAATGCGATTAAAAAAATCTCTCTACAAAAGGGTTATGATCTCAGTGATTATACTCTTTGTACCTTTGGCGGTGCCGGGGGTCAAGTGGCCTGTTTAATTGCCGATACTCTGGGAATGAAAAGTATTTTTCTCCATCCCTATGCCGGGGTTTTAAGCGCCTACGGCATGGGTTTGGCCGATTTGAGGGTAATTAAAGAAAAAGCGATCGAACAGCCGTTAAATGCCGATTTAATCGGGCAGTTGCTCACGGAAATGAACGAATTAGAAGTTTTAGCGGGTCGGGAATTAGAGGATTATAATCAGGTGCGGCAGCAAGTTAGTTTAAAATATCAAGGCAGTGATGCCACTTTAGCGGTTAATTTTAGCGATCAAATGCGTCAGGATTTTGAACGGGAACATCAAAGACGTTATGGGTTTAAGCAAGAACAAAAAGCTTTAATTGTTGAGTCGATTGCCGTGGAATTGATCCAGACTATGGACAGTCCCAAAGAAGCAATTTTAACTCGCTCCCGTCCGATGGGAGAATTACCTCCTATCCTCGATCGAGTAGCGGTTTTTATGGCTAATCAATGGCGAGAAACGCCAATTTATCAGCGTTCAGATCTGCAACCTTTTGATTGTCTGGCCGGACCTGCAATTATTATCGAAAAAATCAGCACGATTGTGATTGAACCGGGTTGGATGGCAAAATTAACGGAGAAAAATCATTTAATTCTCTCCAAAGATTAACTAGGGTTTGCGGCAAAAAGTTTTTCGTGGGGGTAGGGTGTGGGGTGTGGGGTGTGGGGTGTGGGGTTTTACCAGTTTTGAGGTGGCCAATTACCTAATTTTCAGGGAAAAAGTGCCTAAATTTCCCCCACT
>NZ_JASJFF010001089.1:0-1429 GCF_030065435.1 Microcystis sp. M53603_WE2 | reverse complement strand
CAGCTATTGTCTCAGTTTGAGGATTTGATCGCTGCCTATGAACCGGGTAAAGCTTTGACTTTTTCAGTTTCCGTGGATGTGGCCCCGACAATTATTCTCGGAGATTACGAAAATCTGAGCGTTACTGCCGAAGAAACCGTTTATGATCCCGAATCCGTGGAAAATTGGTTTAAAGAGCGTCAAGAACAGTTAGCGACATTGGTTCCCGTGGAAGATCGCGGGGCGCAGCTGGGAGATGTGGCGATCGTTGATTATCGGGGAAAATCCGCCGAAACTGGCGAAGATATCCCGGATATTGACGGCGAAGATCTGCGGGTGGATATGGAAGCAGGACGCTTTATCGAGGGGATGGTGGAAGGAATTATCGGCATGAAACCGGAAGAAGTCAAAGAGATGACTTTAACTTTCCCAGAAGATTATCCGAAAGAGGATGTGGCAGCAAAAGCGGTAATCTTTACAATTACGATGAAAGAGTTAAAGGCAAAGGAATTACCAGAGCTTGACGACGATTTTGCCCAAGAAGTCAGCGATCAGGAAACAATCGCCGAATTAAGAGCAAGTTTAGAGAAACGTTTCCAAGAACAAGCGGAGAAGGAAACCAAAGAAAGCATTTATGACGCTTTAACCAAGGAATTGGTCAAGGGTGCGACTTTAGATTTACCGGAGACGCTGATCGAAAAGGAAGTGACGCATATTTTGACCCAAAGCTTCATGCAGTTCCAACAAATGGGGCTAGATGTCAACCAGTTGTTTACAAAAGATAATATTCCCAAAATGCGGGAAAACACCCGTCCCGATGCGATCGAAAGTCTGAAACAGACTCTCGTGGTGCAGGAATTGGCTAAAGTCGCAGGCATTGAAGTCAGTCCCGAAGCGGTAACGGAAAAAATCGCTAATATCATGGCCCAATTGTCCGATCGCGACATAGATAGGCAGCGTCTGGAACAGGTGATCACCGAAGAAATCCTGGCGGAAAACACCCTGGCATGGCTGAAGGAAAAGGCTACTATCACCCTCGTCCCCAAAGGTTCCCTAGAGGAAGAAACAAGCGAGGAAGAGGAAACAGAAGAAACCTTAGCATTCACCGAAGTGGAAGTGTTGGCAGCCGAGGAAGAATAACCGTAAGGAGTTAGCAGTCGTGTTGGGGTGTTGGGGTTTTAGGGTATTGCTTGAATTCCCCCATTCCCCCATCCCCTGATCACTGATAGCTGATCACTGATAGCTGATCACTGATAGCTGATCACTGATCACTGATAACTGATAACTGATAACTGATAACTGATAACTGGTTATGAACCATTCTTGACACCCCCTAGTCTAAAGGGACAGGCATCCAGGGAGGGTAATGATCAGGGTGATAACCAATAAGCAAACAAGTGTGAGCGATCGAGAGTTAATCTTAAAATGTCAAAGGGGTGATAGGGGTGCT
>NZ_JASJFF010001215.1:0-8279 GCF_030065435.1 Microcystis sp. M53603_WE2 | reverse complement strand
TCCCAAAGTGGTTTAAGTCACGGTTTAAGCGGTGTGATTATCGAATCGGATCCAGAAAGATTGGCCGATGGTTGTGACGCTTTGGTGGTGGTGACGGAATGGCAAGAATTCCTCCGTCTCGACTACGGCAAAATGGTTAAAACCATGCGCGAACCCGTGTTAATTGATGGTCGCAATTTCCTCGATCCTGCGGTGGTGACAGCAGCCGGTTTCCGTTATCTCGGGATTGGACGTTAATCCCAGGAATCCGCCTTTTCAGCAGGACTGACGCGGGTGGGTAAGGGACAAGAAGCACCAACCCCTTACCCCTGCTCCTAGGGGCGAAAACTGCCCGATTATGCTGGCTGAAAAATGAAAGGCGTTGTCAAATTGAAAGATGCTCCCAATCAGCACCGGAACTGAAATTACTTTGATAGGAAAGATTACATGGCATCTTGACAATTAGTGTTTAATGAACGAATATTGCCGATAGTTGGGCTTAAGTGGGGAACAAGACTTGCCCTGAGCCAAGTCGAAGGGGTCGCTCGATTTAGCAGTGGAATTAGCCCTACAATCGGCGTAGGGCTAATTCATGAATTAGCCCTACAATCGGCGTTGTCAAATGGAAAGATGCTCCGAATCAGCACCAGAGCATTGCATCTTTCCTCTTCTGATCTGACAACGCCGAAAACCTTGTGGGGTGCGACTTTTAGACTTTTTTTATTAACGATCGCTTTTGATAATTTCCCCGATTGACTCTCATCGGGATTATGGGACATCCGGTGCGAGAATCAACAATTGTCCCTCCTTATCCTCGCGAATGGCTAGAATCGCCGGACGTTCATTTTCTGCCGACTGGGGGGATAACCCGCGAAAAACATAAGTCTAATTATTATTTTGAATTAATAACCGCCAAACTCGCGGGGGATTAACTTTACTATCATTCGTTTCTTTTCCCCGCAGCTCTTCGAGTAATTTGGTCTCACCGATAATTCGATAACCTTTGAGAGAAGGATCGGTAAAAACATCATCAGGATTGCGACCGATCGCTATCTGTTTTTCCGGTAAAACTAAAGTGATAACCGGTAAGGTAGAAGTATCATTAATTGCATCGCGACGGGCATCGCTCGATCCCTGAATTCGAGCTAACCAAAAAAGAATAATTAATAGCCAAATAACAGCGATCAAATCTTTTCGGAGAGATTCGGGAATTCCCCGGACTAATAAACCTAGAGGGTGAAATTTTTGATGAAATTTCCGTTTAAATTGACTGACAATTGAATAGGATGGCAGGGGAGACAAAATCCAGAGGGTAAATTGAATCGCAAAGGCAACGGCAACCAGTGCCAGAAACGTTCGCAGAAACGCCCCGAAATCGCCACAGAAGACCTGTATCGGCACGAAAAGGAAGGAACGCAAGGGCAAGTCCAGACGGTTAATCTCAAGGCTAAACCAGCCGAAATAGGCCCACCGATAGATCCATCCCGTAAAATAGAGAAAAATCCCCAGCAAACCGAGAAGACTGGCGAAGGTTCCTAGTATCTGTGTTCCGGGAGGGGGAGAATTCGGAGCGCTCACGGCAAAATGTCCCTGATTGGCGTTTTCGATCGCTATCCTACTCGATCGATCGGGTTCTATCGCCAGTTCTTTGTATTTTATCAAGGAGAATAACCATGTCCATCGACGATCCCCGACAAGTTCGTTTTTTAATTGAGAAAATGGAAGCGAGTTTACCAATCCCTGTGCGTGCAACTCCCGAAACGTTAAAACTAGCTGAAACAAAAGGCGAGCGATACAAACCCGATCACCAGTTTTCGATCGATAAAATTTTCTACATGGGAGACGAGGGGGGAATTATTTGTTCCCTAAAAAACGAATCGGGAAAACAAACGAGTCTTGTCTGTTCTTTAACCCATCTACGCATCGATAACTCTCATCCGTTAGCGGCGGATATTCAATCCTACCAGAAAAAGCGATCGATGCGGATCGCACTACAGGATGGTAAAACCGGAAAAGCCCTCCGTATTGCCAAACAAAACCGCCCGAACAAAGGTTTCGGAAAGTAAAAATATATTGACAAAAACCGCAGGTTGGGTTACGAATATCGCTAACCCACCGCATCCAATTATATTCGGGGAATAGGTTCGATCCCCCCTTAGTCCCCCCTTGATAAGGGGGGTGCCGATCCCCCCTGCGCCCTTGATAAGGGGGGTGTATGATAATTTTTAACGCCTACCTACTTAAAACTTGCTTTTAACACTTAAATATCCTCTGCCGTAAAATCTCCCCACGCTTCTCGTCGGGTTTTATCGATATCTTCAGCCGAGGGAGCCTGTCCTAAATCGGCGCATATACCCCATAAAGAGGGACGGGGTTGATTAATTTCTGCCGATTCCGATGCCATTTCTGCGGTAATTTTTTCGATCAGTTGCCGTTTCTCGATCGAGGATAATTTTTCCACCCACCGCATTAGCTCTTGTAGAGTCATATTTCTATCGCTTACCGCATAAAGGAGTACCTTCATAAGTTTTAACATAAAGAGAAGATAAAACGCTTCCCCTTTGACAATCCCGACGCTAAAATATGGAAAAAACCCTCTAGAAAAAACCCTAGGTTGGGTTACTGTTACTCCTAACCCACCACATCCAAGATTGAAAACAGAACCAACTAAATCCTGATCATTCAGGCAAGGTAAAGATGAAAAAACTCTACCCAATAATAACCGCAACTAGCCTAGTTTTTATCGCCTCCCTTGCTGGCTATCATCTACCAGCCACCGGCGATCGATCTCCCGTCAAGAAAATTCCCGTATTCATACCAGATGATACAAATGTATCTTTAAAAAATGGCACTTCTCTATCTGGGAGATTAATCAAGTTCGATTCCCAAGCAAAAACGATCGCTTTAGGGAGAGAATCAAAAACAAAAGAAGTGGCGATGAAAGAGATCAAACAGATAGAGTTTCAAGGCAAGGTTATTATCAAAAGCGGAGAGCTTGTTATTCGTGGGGAAGGGGGATCAAGCAATCCAAAAGAGAATAGAAAACGCTGGCAGGAACCTTTACAGAATTTCAAAATTGTTGATGTTAATGAAGGAAAAGCGGAAGTAACTATAACCTCGCTAGATCCTCTAGAAATAAGAGGGATCGAAGGGGTGGCGAGTAAGAGTTCCTACGTTGTTGAGGAAATTAAATTCAACCCCTCGGACAAAATTGAGATTCAAGTAAACCCCCGTTAAAATTCACAAAGAAGAAGCCTATTTTTTAGGCAATTAAGGAAGACTTTAAATGGGAAAGTTGGCTGATGTATTGTTCGATTATTTTTGGTGATAGTGGATCGTTTAATGTCGGATTAGCGAGGTCAAAGATGATGTCATTGATGAGATATTCCTCATCTGTTTCATAGGCGATATCTTCTCTGCATTCGATGGCATCGGCCCAGTTTTCTAAGTCGGTGGCAGATAGAGCGTTATTAAGATAGCGATCGAGAATATCGATCAGATGCTCTTTTTTTAGGGTGATAATTGCTTCGCTACTGTCCCAAGGAAAGGTTTTTAGGATAGGGAGGATAGTTGATAGGGGTTGGTCAAAGTTGACTAGGGCGTTGAGGTATTCTTGTCTATTTTTCATGGGTAAGTAGGTGGGTGAAATTAAATTGAAAATGGATTTTAGGTTCGATCCCCCCTGCCCCCCTTGATAAGGGGGGTGCCGATCCCCCCTGCCCCCCTTGATAAGGGGGGTTTGATCCCCCCTGCTCCCCTTGATAAGGGGGGTGGCGATCCCCCATGCTCCCCTTGATAAGGGGGGTTTCTGATAATTTTTAACGCCTACCTACTTAGTAATTATAATCTTTTGGTAACTGTCCATTTTGAACGCCGATTAAAGGGGAAACTATGAAAATAAACTATGATCGAGCCGCTAATGCCGCTTATATTCGTCGTTTTGAGGGAAAGGTTATTGATTCTGAGGAAGTAGCGCTGGGGATTATCTATGATTACGATGAGACGGATAGGATTGTAGGGATTGAGATTTTAGGAGTCAAACAGAGAACGGCCGAACGATTCAAAAATATTGATTTTCCGTTGGAAGAGAGTGAAAAACAAGAGATTAGACAATGGTTCGGAAAGTTAATACTAAATTGTTAAGTGATGTGAGAAATTCAGGAAATATGGGAGGTGCTATAATTGACATATTTACTCAGTCAAAAAACGATGATTAAGTTAAAAGTCACAACGGTAGGGAACTCTATGGGGGTGATTTTCCCGAAAGAGTTGGTGGAGAAGCTGCGCCTTAGTAAAGGCGATATGCTCTACGTCTTGGAAACGCCGAATGGCTTTGAGCTTACACCCTACGACCCCGAATTTGTCCAGCAAATGGAAGTGGCGGAGGAAGTGATGCGCGAAGACTGGAATGTTTTGAGAAAGCTGGCAACTTAGGCTCATGAACCAGCTAATCTGGATAGCTGATGGGGTAGCTCTCGCGATTCATCACCGCCAAATAGCCGAGCATGGTGGATTAGAGGGTATTCGAGATGAGGGGTTGCTAGAAAGCGCACTTTCCCGACCGCAAAATTTTCTGGCTTATTCTGAGTCGCCTCCTGACATGGCTTCTTTGGCAGCAGCCTACGCTTATGGGATTGTCAAGAATCACCCTTTTGTAGATGGGAAGTAGTTATGATTGCCGCATCATTTTCTATTTAGAACGAGACGAAAAAACTAAAACAGATAGGATAGTTTTGATTAACATTGGAACTCATGATGAGGTAGATTAACTAATAACTGATAGCGGAAATAACTATGAATCCCAAATTTTACGCATTACTTACCCTTTCCCTAGTGGCTACCGTCACCCTACCAGTTGTTAACGGGAAACTCTCCTCTCTCGTCCCTGCGGTAATAGCGCAAAATACGGATGGGAGGAAAGCAGAAGCCGATCAGCTTTTGCAGCAACGGATTCAACAGGCGATTGAATCTCTTCAGGAGTCTTTAGCTACCAATAGAATGATCCATAGTCGCGAACGGGAATCCATTGACTTAGGCAACTTAGGAATCATTTTCGAGTCTCTCGGACAGTACCAAAAGGCGATCGATTTTTATCAACAGTCTTTAGCTATTGCGAGGGAGATTCGTGATCGCGAAGGAGAAGCCATTTCTTTGGGGAATTTAGGAGCTGCTTACCAATCCCTCGGACAGTATAAAAAAGCAACTGACTATCAGCAACAGTCTTTAGCTATTATCCAGGAAATAGGCTATCGAGACATCGAGTCTTATCGAAAGTATTTAGCTTTGACGAGAGAAAACGGTTATCGAAAAGAAGAAGGCATAATACTATTTGTGTTAGGGAACACTTATAACTTCCTCGGAAACTACCAAAAAGGGATCGAGTTTTATCAACAGTCTTTAGCTATCATGAAGAATGTCGGCGATCGCGCTGGGGAAGCTAATTCTTTAGGTGGCTTAGGACTTTCTTACTACTCCCTCGGACAGTACCAGAAGGCGATCGAGTACCTTGAACAGTCTTTAGCAATCTTGAATAAATACGATTCTAATGGTGATGGCTTATTCGATGACTTTATAAACATAAGACCCATTAATTTAAAAACAATAATACTATTTAATTTAGGAAATGCTTACTACTCTCTTGGACAGTACCAAAAGGCTATTGACTATTTTAGACAATCAGAATCACTGTATACGGCGATAGGAACCGCATCTCAACGAATTGATAGGGGGAGAGAATACGCCTTTATCCCGGCAGCAATCGCTCGAACCTTTACCGACCAATTCGATCTCCGTAGAGAAACTGACCGAATATTTAATGAAGCTCTAACAGCATGGTATTCGGAACCAGCAGAATTAATAAGGCCACTTTCAATCAATGAAAAGAGCAGAATTAAATCGGCTAGTGAAAACCTAAAAAAAGCACTCATTGGTTATCAAAAATTAGGAGATAAACCAAAACAAGAATTTATCTTTTCCACATTAGGAGATATTTGTATATATTCAGTAGGAAATGCTTACTACTCTCTTGGACAGTACCAAAAGCCTATTGAATCTTATGGAAATACATTAGAATGTCTTAATTTTTACCAACAAGCACTAACTATACATCAATCTCAATATCAGCCTCTAGTAAATCGTGTAACAGAATCAGCATATCTCGTTAAGATTGGCCGTACTTACGCTGAATTAGATGATAAAAAGAATTCGATTAGTTACTTGCAGAAGGGTATTCTTATTCTTGATCAATTGGCTATGGATAAAACTCTGTCGGAATTCACAAAATCCGAATATATTCTATTCATTAAAGGCAATTCACTTCAGGCTCTCTGTCAGGTATACGTCAAGTTTGATGAAAAGCAGAAGGCACTAGATTGTTATAATCAAATGTTTTCTTTACCGGTTAGATTCGCCGAAGTTACAAGAGTTAGAGGTAATTTGGAAGTTGGTGATTTGTATATGAAGGAAGGAAATAATGAACAAGCACTTACTTACTATCTATCGGCGTTATCAGAATTTATTAAAACTTATGGACAAGAATATAAAGGCAATAAGGAGATGGTTCTGAGCAAAATTGGTATAGCTTACAAGATGCTAAATCGTCCGAGCGAAGCCTTAAGCTATTTAGAGCAAAGTGCTAATCTTATTATTGAGTCACGTCGTGACGTACCTCGTAAATACCGTGAAAAGCATTGGGGAGGTAATGTTTATGTCTTAGAAACGTTTCCTCACCTCATTGACCTCCTCATCCAGCAAAATCAACCCGAAAAAGCATTTGAATGGAGCAACCTCGCCACTACTGCCGATCTCGCCGATTACAATCGCCTGATTAATGCGAAAGTTGCTGATCCCGATGCACAAAAAGCACTTGATAACTGGAACACCGACAATCAACAACTCGAAGGAATGCGCCGACAACTACAGGATAAATACTCCCAAGAACTGGCACAACAGATCCGACAATTGGAGGAGAAAGTGTATAAAAATGCGGAAACTATCGGAGATAAATATCCTGAAATTGCTGAACTTTTTGAAACTAAACCCACCGACATCGCCCAACTCCAGAAAAATATCGCTCCTGATACCCTCGTTATTCAACCCGTTCCCCTCCGCGATAAAGTCGCTCTATTTCTCGTTACTAGAGAAAAATTAATCGTTATTCAAAGTGATGCAAAACGCGATGATTTTAATCAACTTGTCAGTCAATACCGTACCCAATTAGCCGACTATAAAAATGCCGACTACCTCGTTACCGGTAGTAAATTATACGAGATTTTAATCCGTCCCATTGAGTCCCAAATCGCCACCAGTTCCCCGAAAAATATCGCTATTATCGCTACCGGACAACTGCGCTATATTCCCTTTGAAACTCTCTACGATAAGAAAAATGACCAAGTTCTCCTAAAAAAATATCCGATTTATTATTTAACTCGTATCTCGACCTCTTCTCTTGCTACTCAAAAAACGAAAACAGATCGCTCCACTCTCAAAGCCTTAGCTCTAGCTAATCCCAAACCTTTTCTATTTGACACGGAGAAAAAAGAAAAAGTTGATCTTAAAGGCACAGAAATAGAAGCAGAAAGTATCAGCAAAATCTTTCCGGGAAGTGAAAAATATCTCGGTACAAACGCAACTCTAGATATATTCAAAAAACAAGCCTTTCGCTTCTCGATTTTACACTTAGGAACTCACGGCTGTTTTGACCTCGCTGGCTGTCCTAATTTGGATATGCAAGCTAATACTATTCTTTTCGCCAATAAAGAGCAATATAACATCGCTGATGCCGCATTATTAGGCTTAAAAAATACCGAATTAATCACCCTGAGTGCCTGTCAAACCGCCAAGGAAGCCAACGCAGACGGCCAGGAAATTTCAGGACTTGCTTACGTCCTAGAAAGAGCCGGTGCTAAATCAGTAATAGCCAGTCTTTGGAATGCTGAAGATAATACCAGTGACGAAATTATGACCCAATTTTATCAAAATCTCAAGAATGGCATGACTAAAAGTGAAGCCATGCGACAGGCCAAACTGAGTCAAATTAAAAGCCATCCTTATTTTTGGTCGCCCTTTATTTTGATTGGGGCTGCTAATTAAGTAGGTAGGCACAATTATTTGTAGGATGGGTTAGCGGTAGCGTAACCCATGCGGGCGTTGGGTTTCATGCTTCAACCCAACCTACGTTCATTTTATATTTAATTCCACCCACCCACTTAGGGTTTGCTGAAAAAGTACGGGCGAAGCATTCGGATAGAAAATCTACGGTTTCACCGATAGGTTATTGCCCGAATGCTTCGCCCCTACAG
>NZ_JASJFF010000276.1:0-2708 GCF_030065435.1 Microcystis sp. M53603_WE2 | reverse complement strand
GTAGGGCATACCGGAACCTTTGGGCTCGATCCAATAAACGCTTGGGGAGAGAATACCTCTACTTTTTCAGAAGCAATTCTGTCTAAGCAAGTAATCTCTGTGAACCAAGAATCCCCGTCTCTTTAGAGCGGGGAGTGTCAATGGACTCTGGAAATATTACCCGCTTTAATCCAACCTTCGCGACCATCGGACAGACGTATGCGCTGCCATTGGCCATCGCTGCTGGTTCCCACCACACTAACTTTAGTATTATAATCCAGACCGCCGAGACGAGTCGATTCACTGGTAGGTTGAGAGCGCAGACTTAAACCGCTTTGCCATGTCACCCGCGCTTGATAACCCTCGGATGTGGCTTCTCTTTTTCTTGCTTCGGGACTGGGTTTCGGGGAAGCTTTTGGTGCTGGTGCAGCTGTGGGAGACTCTTTCACCTCAGCTTGGGGTTGTTCTTGGACGGGAGTAGTAGGGATGGGAGAAGGTTTGACGGCGGTTTTTTCTTCCTTAGTTTCCTCTTTTTTCTCCTCGGTAAAGACGGGTTTAGGAGGATTAGAATTCATACCGGAGAGAAGCATATAGGCGACAGCAGTAGCCCCACCGACCAAAATCGCCACTCCCATGACAAAACCGAGCATAAATTGCAATAAACCAGATAAACGCTTCATATTGGTGCTAAATTAACTGCTAGAATTGACATTAAAACGATCATCGCGAGAGGCTAGACGAGCTTTACCGGACTTTGCCCAATCCTGTAGAAATTGAATCTGTTCTTGGGCAGTCCGAGCTAGGGGGATAATCTGACTAGCGGCCTCAAGCACATCATCGGTGCTAAAGTCGCGATTTTGACTAAAACCGATGTGCATCGCTTCCACGATGGTTTGTTCGATTTCTGCCCCCGAAAAATCGGGAGTTTCGTAGGCTAATCGCTTTATATCATAACTTTTCAGATTATGGGGCCGAACTTTCCCTAAATGAACGCTAAAAATCTCCTCGCGGGACTTTTGGCTAGGTAGTCCGACAAAAAATATCTCATCGAAGCGTCCTTTTCGCAACATTTCCGGGGGCAGAGATTGGATGTTATTAGCTGTAGCGACGACAAAAACCGGCGATTGTTTCTCGGCTAACCAAGTGATAAACGTCCCGAAAACCCGCCCGGTGGTTCCCCCGTCGCCTTTTCCCTCCGCTCCGGCGAAAGCTTTATCGATTTCGTCTATCCACAGCACACAGGGAGCTAAAGCTTCGGCGAGATTAATCATCTGACGGGTACGCGATTCCGATTCTCCCACCAATCCGCCAAATAAACGCCCCACGTCTAGACGCAGCAGCGGTAAGTGCCAATGATGGGAAATAGCTTTCGCTGTCAGGGATTTACCCGTCCCTTGAATTCCCACCAATAGTAAACCCCGGGGATTGGGTAAACCGTAGGCGCGGGCGCGTTCACTAAAGGCACCACCGCGACGAATCAGCCAATCTTTGAGATTATCTAGGCCGCCGATGTCAGAAATCTGCTCTGTGGCGGGATAAAAGTCCAATATCTGGGTTTGACGAATCGATTGGCGTTTTTCTGCCAAAATTAATTCCACGTCCTCTGGCTCAATTTTGCCGTGACTGGCTAAACATTTGGCTAAAACCCGACGAATTCTCTCTAGAGATAATCCTTGGGCAGAAAGCACTAATTCATCGAGGAGTGGTTCTTTGACGGGTTGTCCGGTGGCAGCGATTAATCGCTGGATTTCCTGTTTAATTTCTTCGCCACTGGGGAGGGGAAAATCGACGACGGTGATTACTTCGGTTAGATCCGAGGGGATAGACAGTTCGGGAGCGACGATAATTAGGTTTTTGGGCTGAGATTTCAGAGAACGGGCCAGATTTCGCAATTTTCTGGCGATGGAAATATCTTCTAAAAAGCGCTGGAAATCGCGTAAAATTATGATGGCGGCGATGTTAGGCGGCAGCTTTTCGACGAATTCAAGAGCTTGGAGGGGATTACGCCGAGCAAAGTTCTCATTATTGGGATTATCTTGATAACCATCCACGAAATCCCAGACATAGACAGCACGGTTATGGCTCTGTTTGGCAATATCGGCGATCGCTTTTTCGAGACGTTCCTCTTCTAGGGTGGTAATATAGATGAGAGGATAGCGCGCCCGCAGCAGTAATTCAAATTCTTCACCAAAGCTCATAGCTATTCGTCTATAGTTTTTGCTATTTATATCGTCATCACAAAATATAGCAGTTAGCTGTCAGTCAAATAACGATGGTAGGTAAGCTGTGCTGCATTTTAAGATAAGCCAAGCTCGTCTGTAAAAAGATTGAAAAAAAACAAATTTACGCTTGTATTTTCTTAAATGTATGGTATAATCGTCTTGCCTTAGTCGGGATTAACCTTCTGTTAACTAAATTAACATCGTGTTGATTAGATTAAGCTTTAGCTAATTAAATTAAATTGGCCTACCAAGAATGACAAGAGTTAGTCACTGGTTGGCCGCTTCTTTGCTGTTAATCAATTTCAGCCTTTCTCACAGCCATTCCCTAGGGGGGTTAAATTCGTGTTTAAACTAGCTTCAGAGTTTCAACAAAATCAGAAAAATAAGCCAGAAAGTCAATTTAACTCTTTGCCAATTTCTCAAATCACGAAAGAGGGTAAAGTTTTAGCGATAATTCTCCGACGAGAGTTTAACCAAGAGGGGATTCATTTCCTAACTCCCGATGAT
>NZ_JASJFF010000026.1:0-2335 GCF_030065435.1 Microcystis sp. M53603_WE2 | reverse complement strand
GGGGTAAAATCGGAAGGGATGATCTGTTCCCTCGCAGAATTAGGATTAACTAAAGATTCTGAAGGAATCCACATTTTTAGCCAGGAAAATCTCCCTTTAGGTACAGATGTTCGTCCCCTTTTAGGACTCGATGAGGTGATTTTAGATATTTCTCCCACCGCTAACCGCGCCGATGCTTTGAGTATGATCGGAGTCGCGCGAGAAGTAGCGGCTTTGACAGGAGGAGAATTAAGCCTACCAAAAGTGAAATTAGGAGAATTTTCCCCTAAAAAAGATTTATCTCTGGAAATATCAGAAAATAAAGCTTGTCCTGCTTATATTGGTACGGTGATCGAGGGGGTAAAAATTGGCCCATCTCCGCTATGGTTGCAACAGCGTTTACAGGCTGCCGGATTGCGATCAATCAATAATGTGGTCGATATTACTAATTATGTACTTTTGGAGTGGGGACAACCTTTACACGCTTTCGATCGCGATCGTTTACAGAGTTTTGCCGGAGGGAAATCCGTTACTATTGGGGTCCGTTTTGCCGAGGAAGGGGAAAAAATCATTACCCTTGATGGTCAGGAAAGAAGCTTAAAAGAGCTTAATTTATTAATTACTGCCAATAATAAGCCGGTAGCTTTAGCGGGGGTGATGGGAGGTCAAGATACGGAAGTTAACGAGGAAACCGTTAATCTTGTGCTAGAGTCGGCTTTATTCGATCCGATCGCTATCCGTCGTTCCTCAAAAGCGCAGGGTTTACGCAGCGAATCTTCCGGACGCTATGAACGCGGTGTTAATCCCGCCGCTTTGGAATATGCTTGTCAAAGGGCGATCGATTTGATTCTAGAGTTAGCTGGGGGAACTGTCAGCAGTCAGGTTAAAGCTGATTATCGCGCCGAACGGTCCAGGGGTTCGATCGAATTGCGTTTACAACGTTTGCAGCAGCTACTGGGTCAAGTTACCCTAGATGATGGTGCGATCGGTGAAATTATCGCCGAAGATGTGGAACGGATTTTAGGCAATTTGGGCTGTGAATTGCAGTTAACCTCGAAAAATCCTGTTCTGTGGACTGTGACAGTCCCAGACTACCGTTATCGGGATTTAGAACGGGAAATTGACTTAATTGAAGAAGTGGCGCGACTGTACGGATATGATCGCTTTGTCGATACTTTGCCAGCAAAAACCGCAGCCGGAGGATTATCCTTTGAGGAAACTATACAGCGTCGGCTGCGGGAAGCTTTTCGCGCAGTGGGTTTGACGGAATTAGTCCAGTATTCCCTAGTTAAACCGGAATTAGCGGAAGTTGTCCTCGCTAATCCCCTTTTTGTCGAGTATTCTGCTTTGCGGACTAATCTCCTAGACGGTTTAATCGAAGCGTTTGAGTATAATCAGTCTCAGGGTAACGGTTCCTTAAATGGCTTCGAGATCGGGCGAGTTTTCCGCTTAGAATCGGATAATATCAACGAATACGATGCAATTGCTGGTATTTTCGGCGGTGATTTCTTCCCTGCCGGACGTTGGCTGCGATCGGGTAAAGAGGTGGCCATGACTTGGTATGAAGCAAAAGGGATTTTAGAAGCAGTATTCGATCGCCTTTCGCTGACAGTAAGCTACGAAAAATATGCCGAAGATGCGCGTTTTCACCCCGGACGAACAGCCTCTTTATGGATTGGTAAACAACCCTTAGGAATTTTTGGTCAACTACACCCGCAATTGCGTCAGCAAAAGGGATTAATTGAGGCAGTTTATGCCTTTGAAATCCAGTTCCCGATCCTGTTAGCAACTCTTAGCGATAGTGCCAAAATTACCCCGCGTTTACAGGTCTATTCTACCTATCCGGGGGCTGCGCGAGATATCGCCTTCTTTGTTTCCACAGATATACCCGTAGATAGATTGACAAAAACTATCAAAAATGCTGGGGGAACTCTTTTAGAAAAAGTCGAATTATTCGATCGCTATCAGGGGCAGAATGTGCCAGAAAATCATTGTAGTTTGGCCTTTAGTTTAGTCTATCGTGCCAGCGATCGAACTTTAACCGATGAAGATGTGGAACCCTTAATGACAAAAGTGCGAGAAGCTTTAGTTAAACAGTTCCAAGTTTCTTTAAGAAGTTAAATTCAGCGATCAATTATCAGTTATCAGACATCGACCTTATATTATCTCAAGAATAATCTCACACATCGCTATCAATATCGCCTCTAATGATTACCGGCTCTTCGGGAATTGTTATGCAAATAATTAACTTAAAATAAAATTCGATGAGAGCAACTACGCTCAAAAGTAGCTGAAATTCATACAGGAAAGGACTTAAGGCACAAATAGGTTAATACCAAAAGATAGACAATTGAGT
>NZ_JASJFF010000545.1:0-4483 GCF_030065435.1 Microcystis sp. M53603_WE2 | reverse complement strand
TAAATCCTTATCTGGCAAGAGACTTAATTGATTAGTTCGCTCTAGAGCAAAAACAATTGACAAAAATCGCTAAATGCCTTTCTATATAAGGGTTCCATCCCTTATAACCCCCGTCCATTGCATAACACAAACCGAAGAGCCCAAATCTTGTTTGTTCATCCTCAAGGAGCATTTCTATCACTTCACAAAGATTTGTCCGTAATTTATCTAAAGTTTCACCTTGAGAATGTACTCCGGGGAACCCAGGGACATAACCAACATAGAGATTAGTATCAAAATCTTTTTCTACAACAGCAGTAAATGTGTTCATAACCGATACCTAATTTTTAGGCTGACCAGAATAAAAAATAATTATGACATAAATATATAAGGAGAGCGCTAACAAATCTTGGTGCGTTCCCAGGAATTTATTGGCGGAGTAATTCGGAGTTGTCGTGGGGAACGCACCCTACAGCGATGACTAATCTTGGTAATGATAGCGACAGGAAATAATTGTTAGATAATGATCATCGACAACATAAACAAGACGATTAGCTTCATCCGTACGGGACCAAAAACCTGACAAATTCTCTCTCAAGGGTTCAGGTTTACCGATTCCTTCAAAGGGATTGGATAGAGTATCTTGGATGAGCAGATTGATTCTTTTCAGGGTTTTCTTGTCCTGAGATTGCCAATAAAGATAATCTTTTCATGCTTTACTACCCCAAGCCAACTTACGCATCGATTAAATCATGTTCTTGTGTTTTACCTGCTTGATATTCTGCGATCGCTTCTTGCAAATGTTGAGCATTAGCTGCAGATCTTAAGAGATAAACTGTTTCCATCAGACTGTCATAATAACTTTTAGACATGATAACAACATCTTCTGTATCTCCTCTGACAATGAAAGTACAGTTTTTATCATTGGCTACTGTATCTATTACAGATTTAAAGTTTTTTTGGGCTTCACTAAAGTTGACAATGTTGACGCTCATCAGAGTTGTACATGGTTAAGTACAATTGTTATTATAGTTCTGTCCAAATCTGGTTGGCAAAACCCAAAGGCTTCGGGGAACGCACCCTCAAGCTAAACCGAAATAGCATCGCCCTGTTTGGGAAACTTTTCTTTAATATAGCGGAGCAGATCTGACGCAATACCATGATTGTAAATTTTCTTAAATTGCTGCCTTATCTGGCATTATACCTGATTAGAATCTGCTCCGAGACAATCACTTGCGTTAAAACAAAATAAGGCGCGTTACATTTTATTAACACACCCAACCAGATCGGCGATCGCACTATGGAGCGCAGCGGAATTGCCGTCCGGTGCAGCGCATTGTTGGGAGTCCATAAGTCTTTTGATCAGAGCATTACTCATGAGAATTGCTTTTTGGTGATCATTTTGTGCAATACTAATTACTTCTTCAGCATCTTCATCACTGATCATTTCAAATTGTTTCTGGCTTGGACATAAGCTATCATTCAAATCCCTTGGTTCAAACTTGTCTAATTCATCACCATAACTTCGTTTATTGATTTTTATTATTTCCTGTCCAATATCACTGAGCAAATACACAAATAATTTATTAATAAATTGTTCTCCGAATTTATTTGGATAAAAGGAATGAAAGCAGGTAAAATTTATTGCTGTTGTGAAATTGCGTATTACTTTTAACCTGCCCCTGCTAAAGACTCCGAATAAAATTGGAGCTGGTTTTCTATTTTCAATTTTGTACCAGGTCTTCCTTGTTTTTGTAAGATACCTCCCATGGTATCCCAATTTTTCGCCTTCTTTTATGTAATTTCGTATTTCAGAGTTGTCGTGATCTTTTACATCTAAACAATGGACTGGCTTATCCTCATTGTATAGTATATTAAAATCATGCTCAGTAAATACTGCTTTGCGGATTTGAGAGCTTTTTGTAATACACTTACAAATATTATTATCACTCAACTTCCGTTGCTCAATTTTTGATTTTTTTAACGCAAAAAATTCATTTGCGCCAGTAGCAATACCTCTCGTAAACGTACCGTATAGGGACAACTTACAGAAGCCATTTGGAGATACTTGTTCAGTGAACAATGATGAAATAATAGGTGTCCACTTTTTGTTGTATGGTAAATTCGATGGTTCGATTTCCCACTGATAGAATTTACTAATATCAGATATTTTATCTATTTCATCAATTTTTTTGATCTGTAAAATTTTAATGGTTTCTTTTTTTCCGTCATTTTTACAAAGAAGCACACAAACGGTTGTCGTTGCCTCTGGGAAAATTTCTTTTTCATTGGCAAAGATTATTATTTGCTTCAATAAATGATTTTCAAGGAGACTTTTTTTGATTTCTTTTCCGTAGCCAGTATTAAAAAATTCAAAAGGCATAATATACGCCAAGTTACCATTGATTTTAAGTTCTCTTAAAGACTTGACAAGGAATACGGAAGAGATATTAGAGTAACCGATAAGTTTCTTCCCTATTTTTTCTTCAATTTTTGGTAATATATCATGACGCTTAAGAAATTTCTGAAATCGCATATATGGTGGATTACAAATGATACCGTCAAATTTTTCAGTTTCAGCTTCGAGGTAATCACTATTGATAACTCTCAAATAAGGACTGTCACCATTACGATTGAGAAACTCAAATATATTTCTATCAATCTCATATCCAATGAAATGTACTTGATTACCTGAAGGTATTTTTATTGCTTCATCATAAAAAACGCCTAAGCCAAACGCTGGGTCTAATACTGTTTCTGGATTATCTTTTAAAACCCACTGTACCATGAGGCGAGCAACGCACATAGGTGTAAAAAACTGACCGTAATCCTTCCTATGATTAAGTGGAGTTTCAGCTATATATTTTAACTCACGCATTAATAACATCCCTTAGAAATATTTTATTATCAAGGTATCCCTTGCCGCCTGCAAAAGTGACATAAAAAAGCAGACGCCCCCTGTCTAATTCTTTCAGAGCCGATTTATGTTCAGGCATATCAATTTTTCCAATGACTTCTTTTCCAATTTGCACATTGATCTTGATCGTAGTTTTACCTTGATTTTTTACATCTCTTTCTATTGAAAAATTATTTCCATCATTGTTATCGTTTGAAACCAGTGCCAAAATATCTTTAAATGATATTATATATGCCTTGTCAAAAAATACTTGTAGATAAAAATGCTTGACATTATATTTCTGAATCCACCTGTTGACCAAGGCAACATCTTCAATTTTTGGGGTAATGCCCAAATAATCGCGTTTGTGCAGTATTTTTATATTTTCTTTGAGATTCTTCAGTAATTCAGTTAGATTTCTTAACTCTTTTGTTGATGACCATGACGGACAACGAAAGTCTAATTCTCTAAAGGTGTCATCTGTAGCATTTGACATTAGATTGTAAATTGTCTGGTTTTTTCGCCTTAATAGATCACCAAGGTCGGTATTGATTATGTCTTGTCTAATTTCTTCGCATTTTTTAATGGCCCGATCTTGTCTGTCCCGCATGAATGCCGCATATTTGTCTGCTAAAAAAGAACTTGATCTTACTTCAATCGCAGCCACAGCCTGCCTTATGTGCTGATCATTTTTAATGTCAATACTTCCATCCGGAAAGTCTCTGACCTTAAATATCAGTATATCTGGCCTCTTACCTATCGCATTAAGTTCACTCTGATATTCCATATAGAAATCAGCAAATCCATCATCACCTGCGGCTATGGATTCGGAACGCCCATATTTAACAGCAAAATAATCACCAGAATATTCATTGACTGCCTTAAAGACGATTGTTTCAGCCCAATCACCCTGTTCCTTGTTCGTGAGAAATTCGGAGTTAGCCATTGTTGGGGGCTTTCCAGTCATTTGTATTTCAGTATCAATCTCAAGTGGTGATTGCTTTATCAGGTTCAGAATATCATCTTTGTACATGAATTCTCCTTCTTGTTCAGCCCAGCCATCAATTATACCGCTCCCTGCGATCGAGCAACCCCCTCTATATTAGAACTCTTGCATAGATCCAACACCACTAAATAAAACCCTATACGACACCGTGCGGTTTAATCACCTCAATTTGGGGATAATTACCCCACAGAGGGGTCTAGCATTCCACTCAAGACGTGAAGACGACAATACCAAGCAATTGAGGCGGAATATCTCCCCATCTCCCCAAATCCCCCCGCAACGCGCACGAAGTGGTCTCCCCCCGCAACGCCCAGCAACTGGTCTCCCGAAAAAATTTTAGATTTTCTTAAGATCGACCTGAAAAACATTGGCTATTTTTTCCAATATAGTGTAAGTTAAGAAAAGTAAAGATTTCTCACAATTCTTCCACACATCTGCTCGCCTGCTCAGATGGATGGAGGAGAGAGCGCGGAATCTTAGCAATAATATACATTTTTCGGAGAAAACCCCCATGACCATTGCTGTCGGACGCGCCCCAGAAAGAGGGCTGTTTGATGCTCTCGATGACTGGCTCAAAAGAGACCGTTTCGTCTTCATCGGTT
>NZ_JASJFF010000931.1:0-1871 GCF_030065435.1 Microcystis sp. M53603_WE2 | reverse complement strand
TGTGGCGCAATTACTGGTAAAAAAGCGTTATCGGAAAGAGTTCACCGGTGTGATTCTTGCGGCCACATTGAACCGAGAGATACGGCATCAGCGAAGGTAATCGAGAACCGAGGAAAAAACGCGGTCGGACTGACCGTGTTAGAAAACGCTTGCGGAGGCGATCTGACGGGGATCGACCGGGTTAAACCAGGTCGATCTAGTTAAAAGCCTAAGAACCGAGAATCCCCCGCTACACCGCGCGAGCGGTTAGCGGGGGAGAGTCAATTCCCATTCTCCTGTCTTCTGTCTCCTGTCTCCTATCTCCTGATTTAAGCATAAATACTTGTTGACAACTCATAGTCGTTATGAGTACACTTAATTTAGACAAACTCAAAATGAGTACGACTTAGCAATTAGGAGTTGACGATTATGCTACCAAACCGAGAAGGGCAGAGAGTTCCCGATGTCACCTTTCCTGTACGTCAAAATAATCAATGGGTGAACATCACCAGCGAGGAATTATTCAAAGGAAAAACCGTTGTTCTTTTTGCCTTACCCGGGGCATTCACTCCCACCTGTTCCACCTCCCATTTACCCGGATATAACGAATTAGCCCCAGTTTTTCGGGAAAATGGCGTAGATGCTATTGTTTGCTTGTCGGTGAATGATACCTTTGTCATGAACGAGTGGGCAAAGGACCAAGAATGTGATAATATCCTTTTGATTCCCGACGGTAACGGCGAATTTAGCGCAGGAATGGGGATGTTAGTCGATAAAGCTGACTTAGGTTTCGGTCAACGTTCTTGGCGCTATTCGATGCTAGTCAAAGATGGTGTTATCGAGAAAATGTTCATTGAACCGGAAGAACCGGGAGATCCTTTCAAAGTCTCCGATGCAGAAACGATGCTAAACTACATCAACCCAGAAGCCAAAAAACCGCCTTTAGTCTCTCTTTTCTCGAAAGTCGGCTGTCCCTACTGCCTCCGGGCCAAGAAAATGTTAGAAGAAAAAGGCCTACAATACGAAGAAATTATCCTCGGACGGGATGCCACCAGTCGTTCTCTGCGGGCCATGAGTGGTAATACCACCACCCCACAAGTCTTCATTGACGGCCAATTAATTGGCGGTTCGGAAGAATTAGCGGCTTATTTAGGAGCATAATTAATCAGCTATCAGCTATCAGCCTCTGATTTTTCAATTAATTAGCCATTTTTCTAGTTATCAACACTATTATCTAGCTGACGGCTGAGGGCGATGTTAATCAATTCTGAAAGGGGATGTGTATAACTTGAGCTTAATTGTAGGATCAAAATCAGTCCCCTCTACACGGACACAAGTGAGAAAATTATCGAGTATTCTGTTAACTGATCAAGGAGAAAGATTATGGTAGCCACTCCAGTCAAAACCAAAACCACGGGACAATACTACGCCACCCGCATCGATTTAGCATTAGATATCCGCAAAGCTGTGGTTGAAATCTTAAGCCAAACCCTTGCCGCTAGTTTAGACCTAAAAACTCAGGTTAAACAGGCCCACTGGAATGTAAAAGGTTTAAATTTCTACCAATTGCACAGCCTCTTCGACGAAATGGCCACGGAATTAGAAGGCTATGGGGACATGGTAGCAGAACGGATTACCGCTTTAGGTGGAACCGCTTTGGGAACAGCGCGCATCGCTGCCGCTAACTCGATTCTGCCGGAATATCCGGCTGATATCGTCGATGGTAGTGAACATATCGTTGCTTTAGCCGAACGTTATGCCTTATACGCCGCCCATCTTCGTTCTGCTATTGATACCACTGGCAATCAAGGGGATGCCGACACAGCAGATCTCTATACGGAAATCTCCCGGGACATCGATAAACGTCTCTGGTTCCTAGAAGCGCATCTGAT
>NZ_JASJFF010000068.1:0-1527 GCF_030065435.1 Microcystis sp. M53603_WE2 | reverse complement strand
TGAGGTGGTCAACTACCTAATTTTCAGGGAAAAAGTACCTGAATTTTCCCCCGATCCCCGCAATGGCTGGCACTTTTTGAGGGGAAAAAAGTCCAAAAGTCTTATCCAACAAGGTTTTTAGATTTATTCAGCAGACCCTATTTATACTTATGCTCTTGGGGCAGAAAAAGTGAGAAACTAAAAAAGTTCTCAAAAAATATTCAAGTCAAGAAAAATGTCAAAGATAGAAGTAAAAAATCTAGACCACTTTTGTTCTAGAGCGAAAACAATTGACAAAAATAGCCGAATGTCTTTCTCTATAAGGGTTTCATCCCTCGAACCAATTTTTGCTTCAAAGCCAGCTAAACAAGATTTCTTTGACCGAATTTGGTTCTCTCGCATCCGTGTCTTAACCTGTCGGTGATTCACCAAGATGTGTCAGGCAGTCAGATAAAAAACTTGTTTCTGGGCGGGGAATCCCTACAATAGGAAACAGGATAATTAGTAGTAGATGAAAACCGATGGGTCAGTTTTTTAAACAAACTTTCGCTAGTTGCTTGGGAACTTTATTGGGATTATTGGTATTTTCGTCCCTAGGTGTGGGGGGATTAGCATTTTTACTGCTTTCTTTCCTGATTTCTAGCGATAGCTCCTCAGTTAAGGAAAAATCAGTCTTAGTTTTTAACTTAGCCACCAATATCAGCGATGCTCCCCCTAGTTCAAGTTTAGCCGATAGTTTGACCAGTGAGAGTCGGATCACTTTAAATTTGCGACAGGTGATAGCGGCGATCGAAAAGGCCGCCCTTGATGATAGTATTGTCGGTCTGTTACTCTACGGTCGCGGCACTGTCGGTGAATATGGCTATGCTACCCTGACGGAAGTGCGGCAAGCTTTGGCAAAATTTCGCCAATCGGGTAAAAAAATTATCGCCTACGATGTGGAATGGACGGAAAAGGAATATTATCTCGCTTCCGTTGCTGAAAAGGTGATTATTAATCCCGTGGGGAGAATGGAAATTAATGGTTTAAGTAGTCAACAAACCTTTTTTGCCGATGCACTAGAAAAATATGGTGTGGGGGTACAAGTGGTAAAAGTGGGTTCTTTTAAGGGTGCAGTGGAACCCTATACGCGTCAGGATTTAAGTGTCCAGAATCGTCAGCAGCTGCAAACCCTACTCGATACAATTTGGTCTAATTATAGTGCCACAGTGGCCAAAAGTCGCAATTTAACGGACCAAGAAGTGCAAACTATTTCTGATACTCAAGGTATTCTGGAAGCAACCAGAGCGAAAAAGGCGGGTTTTGTTGATGAAGTGGCCTATTTAGATCGAGTAATTGTTTTGGCTAAAGAGTTGACAGGAGAAGCAAAAAATAAAACTAATGAGGAGGGAAATTCTGGCTCTTTTTCGCAAATTTCTTTAGCTAATTATGCCAGTTCTCTCGATGAGAAGGAAGATAGTAGCGATCAAATAGCGATAGTTTATGCAGAAGGGACAATCGTAGAAGGTCAGGGAGATAGAGGCGAAATCGGTGGGGATAAATTGGCGA
>NZ_JASJFF010000589.1:0-2831 GCF_030065435.1 Microcystis sp. M53603_WE2 | reverse complement strand
TTTGGGAGTCGCCTATCCCCTACATATCTTTGCTAATTTACCCCTATCGATCGCTTTTCTGTTGGGTGCTGCCCTAGCTGCCACCGATCCCGTCTCTGTAATTGCCCTATTTAAAGAATTGGGGGCCAGTAAAAAACTGACGATCCTGATGGAAGGGGAAAGTCTCTTTAATGATGGGGTCGCTGTGGTGGCTTTCGTCCTCTTGGTGGGGATTCCCTTGGGAGTCGATACCTTTTCCGTCCCCGTCACGATCGCTCGTTTCTGCACCTTTGTGGGGATTGGCATCGGTGTCGGTTGCGTGATCGGTTTCGGCATTTCCTACCTTACCCAACGCTTTGATCTGCCTTTTGTGGAACAGTCTCTGACTCTAGTTTCTGCATACGGAACCTATCTCGTCACGGAAAAATTAGGCGGATCCGGTGTGATTGGGGTGGTAATTGTCGGGATTATTCTCGGTAATCTCGGTTCGCGCATTGGTATGAGTCCCCGCACGCGCCTGGTAGTTAGCGAATTTTGGGAATTTATCGCCTTTTTTGTCAATTCTATCATCTTTTTACTGATCGGCGATCAAACTCGTTTTGAGAGTCTTGGTAGTCACTTAACCGGGATTTTAATAGCGATCGCTGCTATGGTGGTTTCCCGTCTGTTCTCAATTTTTGGACTAGGGGCAATTAGTAACCTAATTACGGGCAATAACATCAATTTCAAGGAAAGAACGGTGTTATGGTGGGGAGGATTGCGCGGTTCGGTTTCGATCGCCCTAGCGTTAAGTGTTCCTACGTCTATCCCCTACCGTCAAGAAATTATTGACGTGGTTTTTGGGGTGGTTTTATTTACTTTATTGGTGCAAGGATTATCCATACAATGGCTGTTAAATGCCCTCAATCTTATCGGTGATCAACCGATTCGCACCGAATATTCGGCCTTAATTGCTCGTCAAATTGCTTTAACTAGGGTTGCCAATTATCTGCAACAACCAGAACGTTTTCCCGATATCGATCCCGAATTTTATCGCCACAAAAAAACGCTAGTGGAGGGACAACTAAAGGCCTTGGGCGATCAGTTGCAAAAATTACTACAGGAACACCCACAATTAAAAGATGTGGTAGCCGAACAATTTCAAGATACTTTACTTGATATCGAAGCTAATACCTACGCAGAATTAATTCGAGCCGGTCGTTTAAATGAAAATCTCGTTCCCCTTTTAGTGGAGGTAGAAGAAGAAAAAGAGATGGTTTAATGATCAAGTCATGGAAAATCAAAGAATTTTTGCTAAAAATTGCTGAGTTCGATCGGATTGGGGATTATTAAAAAATTTTTCTGGGGGGGCAATTTCCAAAATTAAACCCTGATCCATAAATACCACTCGATCGGCCACTTCTCGCGCGAATCCTACCTCGTGGGTGACACAAACCATGGTCATCCCCGATTTGGCTAAACTTTGCATCGTTTCCAAGACTTCTCGCACCATTTCTGGGTCTAAAGCTGAGGTGGGTTCATCGAATAACATCACCTTCGGTTGCATGGCCAAAGCGCGAACGATCGCCACCCGCTGCTGTTGTCCTCCCGATAACTGAGGGGGATATTTAAGCGCTTGTTCGAGAATACCGACTTTTTCCAGCAATTGTGCCGCTATTTCCTCCGCTTGCGCTTTTTTCCAACCGCGCACCCACATCGGACCGAGGGTGACATTATCTAATACCGTCAGATGGGGAAAGAGGTTAAATTGTTGAAAAACCATCCCGACTTCCTGACGGATTGCCTCGATATTTTTCAGGTTGTGGGAAACAGTTATTCCGTCAATAATAATGCGGCCTTTTTGATAGGATTCCAACCCATTAAAAGTGCGGATAAAGGTGGATTTTCCTGAACCGGACGGCCCCATAATCACGACAACTTCCTGTTTATTAACGGTGAGATTGACTCCCCGCAAAGCATGAAAGCGGTTATCGTACCATTTTTCCACCGCTTCGGCAATTATAATCGGTTCACTGTTGTGAGATTCCATATTTTTGAGAGTTTATTGATTATCTGTATCGGGAAACCACTGTTTCTCAAGAATTTGTCTCAGAGAGTAGGGACAAATTATCGGTAAATTTTTTAATCCTGTCTTTTTTTCTGCAATTAAGCGAGCGTTTTCATAGATATCTTCTAACTCTAGTTCTAGTTCTAGAAATTTACTTAAATTGGTGGTGAGCTTATATTCTAATTGTACTCGAAAAGTGATAATCTCTGCCGCCCAATGATTACTATTTTTTTCTCTTTCTGTTGTCCAAAATTGATAGAGTAGCAGCTAGATTATTATCGATAAAATTAAACTTTTAACAGCAGTTTTTTCGCTTCGTCTCAAAGCTGCCAACTCCTCGATTAAATGTTCGTAATCTAACTGATCTAACTGACGATTTTTTAATAACTCGATCGTCTCGCTTAACCAGCGATCATACTCCCGTTCATAAAGCTGTTCTAAAGCAAGCATTGTCTTTGATCAAATGGGGACATTATTAAAAATAACCCGTTCCTAGAAATGATAGCATAAAAGATGCGGTTGATTAGTGTAAATATTTTTTATTTAGTTTTAAACGGAGATATTTCCGCATAATTAACTGATTTTATCGAATTTATTCATATTTACACCGAATAAACACCTGAATTGATTGAGGCAATAATCCTGACTGTACCCGAAGAAGTTGGGTTCTTCGGTTTTTGTTATGCAATGGACGGGGGTTATAAGGGATGGAACCCTTATATAGAAAGGCATTTGGCGATTTTTGTCAATTATTTTTGATCTAGAGCGAACTAATCAATTAAGTCTCTTGCCAGATAAGGATTTA
>NZ_JASJFF010000340.1:0-8871 GCF_030065435.1 Microcystis sp. M53603_WE2 | reverse complement strand
TCCTCGATAATCAGTTACCGGAAAGCGTTTTCCGCGCTAAGGGTATTCTCTGGTTTGATGAGAGTCCTAAACGTCATATTTTCCACCTTAGTGGTAAACGTTTCACTCTCGAAGATGACGAATGGAAAGGTACTCCGAAAAATCAGCTAGTTCTTATCGGTCAAAATCTCGATCATGAAACCCTAAAAGAACAGATTAACAATTGTCTCATTTTACCTGCTGTCAATCGCGGTAAAGGATTTGGGAAATAGATAACCATCTCTTGCGGGTGTGTTAGCCTAGGGTAACGCACCCCCATCACCTAAATTCCCCACTTCCCCACTACCCCCAATTATTTATTTTTATTCGGGTACTTTTCCCCCTAAAGATTCCACGATCGAGCGAGTATTTTCTTTCAGCATTTTTACATAACTATCCCCCCCAGTACCCACCGCACCGATCGAATCAGAATATAATTGTTGTGGTGCTAATTTCACCCCCGCTTCTTCGGCTACAGTGGTAATTAAAGCGGGATTAATAGTGGTCTCGGCAAAGATAGCAGGAACCTGGAGATTTTTAATAGCATCGGCTAAATTTTTCACCGTTTGGGCGCTAGGTTGTTCTTCGGTACTAATGCCAATTAAAGTTCCTGCAACTTTTAAACCATAGGCATGAGCATAATACTGAAAAGCGTCATGAGTGGTGACTAATTGCCTTTGGGAAGGGGGGATAGTTTTAATAGCCGCAGTAATCCAGCGATCAAGATTTTCTAATTCCCTGATTAATTGGGCGGCATTTTCAGTAAAAATCTCTTTATCTTCGGGACTTAATTCAATCAATTGATCTCGGATTTTTTTCACCATGATTATGCCATTTTTTGCCGAACCCCAAACATGGGGATCGGGTACTTTCTGCCCCTCTTTTTCCAGTTGTAAAGGTGTAATGGCTTCTCCCACAGCCACTTTTTTCGCTTTAACTGCCGTAGAATCGATCATTTTAATTAACCCCGGTTCGAGATTATAACCGTTATAGAGAATTAAATCGGCTTTTTCTAAAGCCACACTATCGGCGGGAACTGGTTCATAAACGTGGGGATCATCCCCTGGTTTTAAAATGTCTTGATGGTCAATTTCTTCACCGCCTACTCGTGCGGTTAAATCGGCGATAATTGTGCTGGTGGAGATTACCTTGGGTTTTTGGTTATCAGTGGTATTAACCGAGGCATTACAAGCAACCAATCCCAAAAATAAACAGGATAAAATTAGTTTTTTCATCGAGAAATAGAGATGAGGGGTTAGAGGTTAGAGATGAGGGGAAATGGCATTGATATCTATCCTGATTTTTTTCCTGACTAAAGACTCCTTTTACTATTAAAATAGAGAATAGAGAAGGTGTAAATTGAAGAGATATGGATAACCAAGCCCCGATTAAACTACCGAAAACCAGCGAATCCGACCACCTCAAGCGAATTCGTCACACCACCTCCCATGTGATGGCCATGGCGGTGCAGAAATTATTCCCGAAAGCCCAAGTTACTATCGGGCCTTGGACTGAAACCGGATTTTACTACGATTTTGATGTGCCGGAACCTTTTACCGATAAGGATCTCAAGGACATCAAGAAAGAGATGGTCAAAATTATCAATAAAAAACTGCCGGTGATTCGCGAGCAAGTTTCTCGGGAAGAAGCGGAAAAGCGCATTAAAGCGATTAATGAGGTCTATAAGCTGGAAATTCTGGCGGGAATTCAAGAACCCATCACCCTCTATCATCTTGGTGACGCTTGGTGGGATTTGTGCGCCGGTCCGCATCTAGATAATACAAGCGAACTAGACCCAAAAGCGATCGAATTAGAGACGGTAGCGGGTGCTTATTGGCGTGGGGATGAGAATAAAGCCCAATTACAGCGCATTTACGGCACAGCCTGGGAAAATCCCCAACAATTAGCCGAATACAAGCGCCGTAAGGAAGAAGCACTCAAACGTGACCATCGCAAATTAGGCAAAGAATTAGGTTTATTTATTTTCTCTGATTCTGTCGGGCCAGGGTTGCCTTTATGGACACCGAAAGGAACTTTAATTCGTTCTTTGTTAGAAGATTTTCTGAAAAAAGAACAGTTAAAACGCGGTTATTTACCCGTAGTTACTCCCCATATTGCTCGCGTCGATTTGTTTAAAATTTCCGGTCACTGGCAAAAGTACAAAGAAGATATGTTTCCCATGATGGCAGACGATGAGGAATCTGCTAGTAAGGAAATAGGATTTGTGCTTAAACCGATGAACTGTCCTTTTCATATTCAAATCTATAAAAGTGATTTGAGATCCTATCGGGAATTGCCGATGCGTTTGGCAGAATTTGGTACAGTTTATCGTTACGAACAATCGGGAGAATTGGGGGGGTTAACTAGAGTTCGCGGTTTTACCGTCGATGATTCCCATTTGTTTGTCACTCCCGAACAATTAGACAAGGAATTTTTAAGCGTTGTTGATTTAATTTTGACGGTGTTTAAGAGTTTACAATTAAAGAATTTTAAGGCGCGATTGAGTTTTCGTGACCCCGAATCGGATAAGTATATCGGTTCCGATGAAGCTTGGGAAAAGGCACAATCAGCGATTAGAAAAGCGGTGCAAACTTTGGGGATGGATTATTTTGAAGCCCCCGGAGAAGCGGCTTTTTATGGTCCAAAATTAGACTTTATTTTCCAAGATGCCCTCGAAAGAGAATGGCAGTTAGGAACGGTACAGGTAGATTATAATTTACCCGAACGTTTTGAACTAGAATATGTTGCTGAAGATGGTAATCGTAAACGTCCGGTGATGATTCATCGCGCACCTTTTGGTTCTTTGGAACGTTTAATCGGTATTTTAATCGAAGAATACGCGGGGGATTTTCCTCTTTGGTTAGCCCCTGTCCAGATACGATTATTACCGGTTAGTGATACTCAATTGGATTACGCTAAAGAGGTGACAGCGAAAATGCAATTGTTAGGAATTCGCGCCGAAACCGATACCAGTGGCGAACGTTTGGGTAAAATGATTCGCAATGCTGAAACTGCAAAAATTCCCGTGATGGCAGTGGTGGGGGCAAAAGAAATGGAAAGTAATAGTTTAAGTATTCGCACCCGTGCCACGGGCGATTTAGGGGTAATTAGCGTCGAGGAAGTGGTGGCAAAATTAGAAAGTGCCATCCAAAATCACGGTAATTTTTAAGCGTTTGCTCATCTCATTCTATGGGGCAGAAAATATTTCTGTCCCAGCATTTTTGAGCAACCCAGGAGATTTTTCTTGATTATCCTTTAGGTATCGTCATCTTTTTGAAAGGGATTTTCCCCAATGCCTAGGCCTTTTTTGCTCTGTTTTAAGTCTTTCCAGAGGGCTTTAATTTTTTGATAGGCTTCTAGAGAACTGATTTTGCCCCCCGTTTCCAGATTACAAATAAAACTGACTTTTTGGGCAAATTCCTGTAAATTGGCGTTAAATAGCAAGTTTTCTGGCTTAAATTCCCCATAGTAGGGCGCGCGAGGATAGAGAAAATCCTCCTTGCGGCGATCGGGGAGATTCGGGTTATCATCGTTAGGAGGATTCTGATTCATAGGGCGACGGCGGGTAATTTTTCGGAATTTCTTTAGATTTTTCGGTAATGGTAATGGGAGATAATATCAATTGTTGGCTATGATTGAGGATTTAAGTAAAAACTTGGCTGATTCGCCAAAAGTTGACCCCTGGTATCGTGACACTTTTTGGTTATAGGTTAAGGTTCGATCGTCAAATGTTGACAGTTATCTTTAAGCTGCAATTATACATTATTTTTCTCAACGATCATCTACCCAATGATAGAGACTTTTTGCCTGGGTTGATCGCCAAAATTTACTGCCGCCACTATCTGATTAACCATCGATTTTCGTTTATCAATTGCCGAGGATGATAACTATGGAAAAACTCTATGAAGGTAAGGCCAAAATTCTCTATCAAACCGATGATCCTGATATTCTCCTCACTTATTACAAAGACGATGCCACCGCTTTTAATGCCCAAAAACGCGGGCAAATTGTCGGTAAAGGAGAAATTAACTGTACTATCTCCACTGCCCTATTTCAATGGTTAGAATCCCTAGGAATACCTACCCATTATATCGATCGCCCTAGTTCTAGGGAAATGCGCGTCAAGGCGATTAAAATTATTCCTTTGGAGGTAGTAGTCAGAAATATCGCTGCCGGGAGTTTGTGCAAGCAAACGGGATTAAAGGAGGGGAAAGTTTTACCTTTTCCTCTTGTAGAATTTTATCTCAAGGACGATGCTTTAGGCGATCCTTTGTTAACGCCCGATCGCATAAAAGTGATCGATATTGCCAGCGAGGAGCAAGTCAATCAGTTACGAGATTTAGCCCTGCAAATCAATCAATATCTGCAAGAATTTTTCGATAAGTGCCAGATTATTCTCGTCGATTTCAAGTTAGAATTTGGAGTTGATAAAACGGGCAAAATTTATCTAGGTGATGAAATTAGCCCCGATACCTGTCGTCTCTGGGATAAAACCCAAGAGGATGCCCAAGCGCGCATTCTCGATAAGGATCGTTTTCGTCGCGATTTAGGAGATGTGGAAACTGCCTATCAACAAGTACAAGCAAGAGTTTTACAACAGATAGAGGGTTTATAACCGTAGGGTGTGTTAGCGAGCGCGTAACGCACCTTAGATAGAGAGTTTATAACCGTAGGGTGTGTTAGCGAGCGCGTAACGCACCTTAATTGAGATTAGCAATTTAATAATTTATGTCGAGAAGAATTATCGGGTTAACAGGGGGAATAGCTTGTGGTAAATCCACGGTTTCCAATTATTTAGAAAATATCTACAAAATTCCTGTCCTTGATGCGGATATTTATGCCCGGGAAGCAGTGGAAAAAGGTTCGGCAATTTTAGAGAGAATTTTTCAGCGTTATGGCAGAAAAGTTAAAACTGAGGATAATTCCCTTAATCGCCAACAGTTAGGAGAGATTATTTTTAATAATCCCGAGGAAAAAATCTGGTTAGAAAGTCAGATTCATCCCTACGTTAGAGAATGTTTTAAGCGGCATTTAGAGCAGTTAGAAGCCCCGATAGTTGTTTTTTCTGTTCCTTTATTATTGGAAGCCAAACTAACCCATTTAGTCACAGAGATTTGGGTGGTTTCCTGCGGTTTTGAGCAACAAATTCAACGCTTAATGACTAGGAATAACTTAAGCAGAGAACAAGCGATCACTCGGATTAATAATCAAATGCCTTTAGCCGAAAAAATTGCCTTAGCTGATATTGTTTTGGACAATTCCGGGGATTTAGAAGCTTTATATACCCAGATCGATCGAGCTATAAGTAGCTGGTTAGAATTAAATTGAAGATAGATTTTGGGTTCGATCCCCCCTGCCCCCCTTGATAAGGGGGGTGCCGATAGGCGGGGGGATCCCCCTTGATAAGGGGGGAAACTGATAGTTTTTAACACCTAACTACTTACAATAGGGATTGAGCTTAAAACAACCAGGCAAATTTTCCCACCCCGAATTTTACATAGAGAATAATTGCCAAAACCAATAAAAATAGAAAGCCAATAATTAATAAATAGTCTTTATTGGTTAAGATTGATTCCTGTAAAAATGTGCGATCGGGATCACCAGAGAAAGCTTTAGCTTGTAGAACTACCTCTAATTTTTGCGATTTAGCCATAGCGTTTAAAATTAAAGGTACAGCGATAGAAGCGTAAATTTTTCCTTTTTGTAACCAACCCATTTTTTCTATTGCTAATCCTCGTAATCTTTGAGCAGAAATAATCGATCGAGATTCTTCTACTAGGAGAGGAAATAAACGCAGGGTAGAGGAAAAAATAAAGACTATTTTGTAAGGAATTCTGGCCTTAGTTAAACTCACCATCATCTGATTTATATCGGTGGTAAAAATAGCGAGGGGAATAATTAAAACCATCGTGAGAGTTTTAAAGATCACATTTAAACCGTAGAGGGTTCCCTCCACAGTCATTTTATTAGAACCGACAGTTAATAAGGGAGTTAATTCAGTTTTTCCCGTTAAAGTTTTTACCTGTTCCACATTAAAAAATCCCATGGTAATTAATAAGAATAGATAAAAAGGAGCCATGAATTTTAAAATAGTGAGAAGATAAGACCATTTTACCCCCGCCCAGAGACAAGCTAAAGCGACAATAAGAGTTAGAAAACCGCCAGCGAGGGGACTTTCCCAAGTAAAAGCGATGAGAGTAACCACGATCATCATGGTTAATTTTGTCCGAAAATCTAGGCGAGTAAAAGGAGAATTTTGATCGACGGTTTGCCAGTTAAATGATTGCATAATCAGGAAAAAAGTTAGTAAGTAGCTAGGTGTTAAAAACTGTCAGATGCCCCCCTTATTAAGGGGTATCCCCCCGCCTATCGGCACCCCCCTTATCAAGGGGGGCAGGGGGGATCGGCACACCCTTATTAAGGGGGGATTAAGAACGTAGGTTGGGTTGAATCATGAAACCCAACGCCCGATTATGTTACGCTACCGCTAACCCATCCTACAAATAATTGTGCCTCCCTACTTACTTAAGGGAATGAGTTAATCACCTATCCCCATTAATCAACTAGGAAGGGTTAGCAACTCTCTTCATTTGCTCTTGAATTTCGGGGTTATAAATCTGGAGATAATTCCAATAATTACCAAACACCGATTCTATATAACCCTTAGTTTCTCTAAAGGGAATATTCTCGACAAATTCATCGGGATCGCTAAAATCGAAACGCTGTTTCCATTTAGAAACTGCCCCAGGTCCAGCGTTATAACTAGCCACAGCAAAAAGTGAATTTCCGGCGAATTTGCCGTGGGTATAATCGAGATACCATGTCCCCATCATAATGTTATCTTCGGGATTAGTTAAAGAATAACTTTTATTGCCAGTATTACCCGCGATATATTTACCCGTATCGGGCATAATTTGCATTAATCCCACTGCCCCCACAGGAGAA
The DNA here is from genome assembly GCF_030065435.1 of Microcystis sp. M53603_WE2. Lineage (NCBI taxonomy): Bacteria > Bacillati > Cyanobacteriota > Cyanophyceae > Chroococcales > Microcystaceae > Microcystis > Microcystis sp. M53603_WE2. The sequence goes on along the minus strand of NZ_JASJFF010000340.1, from coordinate 1,908 downwards.
CGAATTTCTTTTTCAAAGCGGGATTCTTGCCGGATTAAAGCTGTCACTAGCAGGGGATTTAATTGTCTATCTTTTGACCATTCCAGGATGCTATCGTAGTAGGGGAAAGGGAATAAAGCGTGCCAGTATTTATCATTTTGTCGCAGGACTTTCCATGCTTCCCTTTCCTCTGGGGTATCTCTTTCTCGCAAGCGCCAAATCAGGTTAATTCCTTCTAAATTTTGATTGCGAGAGAGTTTATAGACACCGAGGTTAAATTGTTCGTCAACGGTTAAATTCCAAGGATCAACAATTTCTGCTTGGAAGAGATTCCACGCGTCCGTATCTTCACCAATGCGATATAGTTCCTTGAAAGCTTCCGAACCGGCGGGAGTATCGTTACGGGTGGCGGGTTTGACGGTGGTAGGATTATAGGAGCGGACAGTGGTAAAATCCCCCACGTCCCAACCTAATAAAACCGCCGAGCGCCAAGCATAATAGGAATGGGGATGACGAGAAATAGTGTAGGTAAAAGCTTGTTTTGCTTCTTGGTTTTTGCCCAGTTTTTGCGCCCATTTTCCCACCCAAAAGGCCGCTTTCGGGGCAATTTGACTATCGGGATTATTAACCGCAATTGGCTGCGCCCACTGCCACGCCTTGGCGTAATCGCCGGATTTAGCGGCTCTTTGGGCCATTAACCAGCGATAATCGGCGGCTTCGTCAGATTTTGGGTATTTATTTAATAAAGTCTGCCATGTTTGACTAGCGGCCTGGGCATTAGTTGAGTCCAGTAATTTGGCTTTCGCTTCCAAAGCTTCCGGAGCGCGATCGGGAAATTGCTTGACAATGCGATCGAGATATGCTATAGCATCGCGGTTAGGAGAAATTTGGGCGAGTCGCAGTAATCCTAACCCGGTTTCTGAGGCCTGGGGATAGGTTTTAATTAATTTTTGGTAAGCGCTGCGAGCTTCTGGCAGTTTTTTGGCAATTTGTAGCCCGCGGGCGTAACGATAGGCTTGTTCGGGGCTAGGAGTGGCTTTAGCGTAGGCTTTATAGGCTTTTTCGTACAATCCCGACTGCCAATAACCTGCCCCAATCATTGCCCAATCCGCCGGAGTTAACTGCTCGGCGTAGTCTTTCACCAAACGATTGCGGGCCTGATTGAGGGTAGGATCAAAAGGATTAGCCTTGGCTAACTGTAACCATAAGGGAAATTGATCGGGATTTTCTTGAAGACGTTGGCGAATTAAAGCCAAAGTACGCGGGTGTCGGGGGTATTCCTTAAGCAATTTCTCATGATAACTGGGGTCGTATTTGCCCAAAGAGTAGTAAGCTTCCGCCACTACGGGCGATTGGGGATAGGTTTCCAGTAATTTTTGCCAAATTTCTCGCGCTCTTTCACTATCATTGCTTAATTCGTGGGCGCGTCCCTGTTTGAGGAGAATCTGGGGAGCGAGGACAGGATATTGTTTTTCTAAGCCTTCTAATTGTTTTAAAGCCGGACCCCCTTCATATTTTCTCAATAAATCCATAGCCAAGAGATAGCGGGCGCGACTACGATCTAAAGAGGGCGCATTGGCATCAGCAACATCTCTTAACTTGACATCTCGCTCGGTTTGTGGTAAGGAAGCGCTATCAACTACGGCAGAGGGTTGGTTAGGATCTTGGCTAGGAACCGAAGCACTATTGCGATCGAGCCAAGCGAGAATTTTCGGGTGAAAGAGAAAGAGACTGGTGAGAGTAAAAAGCGCAACCCCAGAACCTAGTCCAAGAATGAGCGGGGTGTGAGGGGGGAATTTCTTAAACATTACCTTATTAAAGACAGTAACTCAACATACATTATCAATGATCGTGGTGACAGGTTGTTTGTTTCAATCAGGTTGGGGAAGTGGGGTGTGGGGTGTGGGGTGTGGGGTGTGGGGAGGTGGG
>NZ_JASJFF010000030.1:0-2131 GCF_030065435.1 Microcystis sp. M53603_WE2 | reverse complement strand
TTGCTGAAGCGGTAATCCGTTTGAGTTCTTTTTCTAGGGATTCGGGAATTTTTGTCCAATCAATCAATTGGTGAACTTCAGGAAAAAAGAAGCATAAAAACGCTTCAAAATACTCGCTTAATGCTTCTTTCCAGGGTTCATCATAATTGGCGGTTGTTTGTTTCATTATGACAATTTTAGTGGGTTGTTGTCAGAAGGTGAACGCTAACATAAGAACTAAGCAGTTAAAGTATTTAACCAATTGATTAAATCTTCAACCGTAGAGAAATCGAATAAAGCTTCTCTCTCACAAGTCCAGAAAACGGGTTTCTCGAAGAAACCCATTTTCTAAATAGTTTCTCGCAGAAACCCGTTTTCTAAATATTGCCTTTTTCTGATTTTTCTTGCCAAGTACCATGAAAACTGGGAGGGATAACACTGGGTAATTGCAGACAGCAAAGGGGTTCTTTTTCTAACTGCTGACTGTCATAGATTCTCCCTTGGCTGCTGTGATTATTGCCGTCGTAAACCACGACGATTAACCATCCCGTTTCTGGAGATAAACCATCGCAGACAAAAATCGGTTCACTGCCATAACAGTTGCTTTCTAGATAAGCAATAGTTAACTTACCTGTGGAGTGATTATAACAAGCGGGAAGTCCGATAATTTCCCGACGAATATCGCTATCGGGACGATGGACAGCTAAAAAAGTATTTTGCCATTTTTGTCCCACCAGTTGCGGGGAAACCACGGGAAAATCACAGCTTAAATCCGAGAGAATTTCCTGATTAATCACCTTTGCTGATAGGGGATTGATGGTGACACTTGCCAATTTTCCGATGGCTAAAGTTTCGGTTTCACCCGTGGCAACTTCTTTTAAAAATTGATTAGTTTTAAAGTCATCATAACGGACAAAAACAATTTCAAGATTGCCTTGCTCATTCACACAACCATTAGCAAAGTGCCATTGAAACCATGAATCGGTAACACTTTCACTGACTAATTGCAGAGAATCTCGATCAAAAATTAGTATTCTTGTTCCTAATTCTGGCTGCCACTGCATAGCATCACTAAAAGTTTTAAATCCCAACAGTATCGATAATTTATCCGCTTTTATCGGTGGAACGAAAAAGACGAGATACTGTCCTGCTAAAACAAAGTCATGCAGCAGAGACAATCTATCTAACTCAAAAGTATTTTTCTGGATAATTTCACCAGTGGAGTCAGACTTATAGAGATTTAAACTAACTTTAGCACCGATTGTCACCCCGAAATTAAAAATCTCTCCTCTGGACAAATCTAGCTTAGGATGAGCGGAAAAAGTTTCCTTTGCTTGTAAGCTAGATAAATTATCTAAACCTAGAGTTTCTAAAGATTGTAAATCTAATTTATGGGGAAAACCCCCTTCCCAGAGAGCTAATAATTTATCGGGTAAAGCTAACACCGAGGTGTTAGCGGCATTTTTTACCTCTTTTCCCCAATTATTCCAAAAGAAGCCGGGGGCATTCATGCCATAATTAGGAAATAAATATTGATTAGCGGCGCTTTCTTGCTGATAACCGGCAGTCTGAACATAACGATAGGTGGCACTGGCTCCCTTATCATGAAAATGTACAGCTAAAACTGCCCCATCTCCGTCAAACCAATGACCAACTTTTTGCTTACCTCTTTCTAATCTCCCCGGACCATTGCGATAGAGACTACCCCGCAATCCATCGGGAATTTTCCCAGATAATAGGGTTAATTGGGTTTCAGAAAATTCCACTGCTGGTTTTTCTAAAGATTTTGCCCAAGCTTTCATAGATTTGCTTTTTTAGTGATTACATAGTTGAGTATAGCCCTAGACTAGGTTCAATGACAATAATTTCGGCAGTTTACCAGTTAATTAGTATTCGTCACAACCCATCAATTATATCATTATAAAGTATCGGGATCAATTCCCAGAGAACGGATATATTCGGCTAAACGTTGAGATTTTAAACGCTCTTGTTCTAACCTTTGAGATAACTCAAGAGAAGTCAAAAATTTCTGACCATCTAAACTATAAATTTCTAACCCATCTTCTCTCAATTCAAATCGGATTTTTAACCGAGGACTAACCCATCCCTTAATCTCAGGTATAGAGCTTAATAGTCCTTCCTGTCTCAACCA
>NZ_JASJFF010000269.1:0-1201 GCF_030065435.1 Microcystis sp. M53603_WE2 | reverse complement strand
TTTTACGAGCAGAAATTATCACTTCGGCTCGCTCGCCCCTTGATAATCAACCCCTAACTGCGGCAGAATATGCCTTACTAGAAGAACAATTAGCCACCAGCATTTATCCCCCCCAAATTAATCCCAAGATTCGACAATTAATTGCCCTGAGAAGATTACAAAAATTCCTCCAGATATTGATACCTTTCTATCGTTAAAATCAAAATAGTCAATCTCCTTTGGCAAAAGTGCCTATGCTAACCGAAAAGTTTAGAGAGGATTAGAGCAAGGCGATCGCTTTTATCACCAGCAGACAAAAATCCCGTGTTATGATTAATGAAAAAATCATAAAGTTTTGTAACAAACCTTGACTGCTATCCTCCGCCCCCAAGAAAAGCCCCTGCTTAATCGTCCTTGGTACTCCCTGTCCTCTCTCTGGCAAGGAGACGAAACCGATGTTAAACAAGGTTTACCCCATAGCCAACTCGCACCCCCGTGGCAGATTTTAATTCTCGGCGATGGTTCTCCCACCCGTCATTTACAACTTTTAACCGGTGAAAAAACGGAAGTGGATGTGATCGATATGTCCCCCATCGGCGACGATGAGGATGGCGCACCGATGAAAATTAGCCTGATTCCGGGGCCGAGATTGCGTCGTCAAGTCTGGTTACGCACAGCTAGTGGTCAAAGGTTAGCCTATGCCGCTTCTTGGTGGTCTGTCAATCAAGTGGACGAATATCTGGAAAATCGTTCCCTACCGATTTGGGAAAGTCTCTCGCGGCTGCACACGGAATTGTATCGCGATGTGCAGGGACTTTATTACGGTCATTCCCCGGAATTAGAAATAGCTTTTGGGGAAAAAGGAGCATTTTGGGGTCGTCATTACCTATTTTGGCACGCTCGCCAACCCCTTACCCTGATTTACGAGGTTTTTTCTCCCTATCTCCGTAAATACCTCGGCGAAATGAGAATTGATCAATTAGGATAACTGCTGTAGATAAGCTAAACGGCTTTTACTTCGGATCACCGATATAGACTCCAAAAGGGTTATAGCTATTGGATCATGCAGGTTAAGCGCCGTTTAGCTTATTTCTATGTAGGACTTGCTGAATAATGGTAAAACCCTTTGAAAATAAGGCTTTTGACCTGTTAAAATCTGATGTTAGTGCAAGAAAATAGGATTGGGACATTCAAAAACCTTGCATTATTCTCCTCGTAGTAC
>NZ_JASJFF010000994.1:0-3608 GCF_030065435.1 Microcystis sp. M53603_WE2 | reverse complement strand
CTCTCGATGGGAAGAAGCATATCCTTAGTTAAAGCAGATTTTCTTCCTCAGTGCAACCTAAGTCGATGCTTTCTCACGAGTGCGGGTTCATTTTCTAGGTTGACTTCGGCTTCCTTACCAGCATTTATTGAGATGTTGCAAAACTATCAAACCATCAATTAATGGTTTCCATCATCCTAAGACCGTTTTTTTCTACCGTCAATAGGATATAAAATATGCTTATTTTTATTTTTTTTTTATTTTTTTTTCATCAGGTTTATTCATGAATCAGAGAAAATCAAATTAAATTCGGTGCGGTTAAACCTTGATTTCTCCTACCAGCCACCTGATTAACTTGACTCAGAGTCAAGAAAACGGGTTTCTTAAAGAAACCCGTTTTCTCGATCCTATAGTCACATATTTCTTAACATAAAATTTGACAAAAAGAGAAAAGTATTAATTCCAGCAATTCTTTATAATTCTCTAGATGACTGGGAAAACCCGAACCCTAGAGTGATAGAGAAAAGAATTGAGGAATTCAAAAGGCGAACTCGGAGTTAATTGATGAAGTGCGATCGCTTTCTTATCGGGTGCATTATACTTTGTTAATGCACCTTATTTGTTGTCTATAATTTAAAAGATTGAGATAAGGGCAGTTTGTTGGGTTGATTTTGCGTTAAAATTAAGTTAGATATGTCTTAATTGATGAAACTTAGCAAGACAATGAATACTTCGACCACTTTTCAAGAAATCGCCGCCGAAATTCAATTATTTGATAATATTGAACAAAAAGAACAATTTATTTTTGTGGTGGGTGCTTTAGTTTCTCGCATCATCAGTCTTCATAAAGCCGCAGAAATCATGGAAATGGATACAGAAATGTTCTTGAAAATTTTAGAATTAATGGGAATCGATTTTTCTTATCTTACTACAGAAGACATAGATAGAGAAAAAAAATGGTAATCTCTATGAAAATTGTTTTCAATTCTTACCCTTTAATCTTTTTGTCTCAGTTAGGATTTTTAGAAAAATTACTAGATTCTAATGATAATTTTTATTTGCCTGCAACCGTACAACAAGAAATTAATGCCAAACAAGATCAATCTTCAGAGACTCTTAATAAGCTGATCAATCAACAGAAATTAATTATCCTAAATATTAAATTAATCTCTCTAGCAAATAGTTTAAATGAACGTTTAGGGAAAGGTGAATCTGATGCCATTACTTTAGGAATAGAATTACAAACTGATTATATCATCCTTGATGACTTTGCAGCAAGAAAAGAAGCACTACGCTTAGGCTTAAATGTTAAAGGAACTTTAGCGATTATTCGTAAACTTCTCAAAGAAGGAAAGATAGAAATTGAAAATTTGGAGATTTTTTATCAAAGACTTAGAGAAATTAACTTTAGAGTCAAGCGTGAGATATTTGAGAGCATTTTTGGAGACTGAGTGTGATACTGAAGGCACTGCGTAGCAGCACGCTTATTTTGTCGGCTGCATTAACAGAGTATAATGCGCCTTATTTCTTGTTATTGATGGATTCCCACCATAACTTTAAATCACTTTCATTAATCTTTTTTTGAAGATATTCAATCTGATCTGAATAGCTGAGATTTTTCATGTCTTCAGCCATTTTTTCTTGACTGGTTTGTTTAAAAGCTAAACAGTCAAAACTTTTTTTAATTGTCGTTGGCTTGATCAATTGTTACCTCTAAAGGAGAAATAATAGTCAAAATCCCGTAGCCATTGAGTAAATTAATTTGATTATAGCCTTTCATTTTATCTAGGCGCACAATATGTTTAAAATTCCATGATATGATTGCAGCCGCTCTAGCTATTGTAGCAGCCGCTACATGAGTAGCATCATTAATAGACTTTGATGTAACAACTCCTTCATTGATATAAGCATTCCTTAACTGTAAAACTTCAGCTGTTATCTTAACTACTTCAATAACTCTCTGCGGAATCGATAATAAAATATCTTTAACCGATTGGGGAGCATTAATTAATTTGCTAACAATGATATCACTCATTAACAAAATAAACTTTTCTTGCTTAATGGCTTCCATCAATTGATTGGACTCTAAGGAAAATTCATCATCTAAACAGCCTGCAATGACTGATGTATCGATATAAACTCTAAGTTTTTTCATAAATGATAGAAAAAGTTTTCTGATCTTAGTTTAACATCAAAAGTGCGATCGCTGCTCTTTTAGAGTGGATTAAGGTAGTGTAATGCACCTTATTGATAATAGAATTTTTGAAACCTAAAAGTCGAGGGCTTTGGTTTTAAGATTTATCAAGCTTAAAGTACAGTTAACATTAAGCTATAATAATCATTAGTCAACAACAATTATTACTATGTCTTTTGCAGCTAAATATCGAGATCGGATTGTGATTAACCCAGACATTCGCAGTAGCAAACCTTGCATTGTTAATACTCGTATTGCAGTAGCAGATATTTTTGATTATCTAGGAGGAGGGATGACTATTGAAGAAATATTAGATGATTTCCCCGATCTTACCTTAGAAGATATACAAGCCTGTTTTGCATTTGCCGCCGAGCGGGATCGTCGTTTAATGGTTATTCCCGATGAAACTGCTATTTGACGAAAACTTATCACCTAAACTACCTCTGTTACTGGTATCACATTTTCCCGATAGCGCTCATGTTAGAGATTGTAGCCTAAAAGGGTTTCCCGATCAAAGGATTTGGCAATATGCGCCTATCAATGGATTGATAATTGTCTCGAAAGATTCTGATTTTTATCAACGGAGTTTGTTGTATGGCCAACCTCCAAAGTTCATCTGGCTGAGGATTGGAAATTGTACCACTCATCATCTAATCAGTCTTATTTTAAAACATAAACAAGCTATTAAGAGATTTAGCGATAATTCTACCGAGTCCGTTTTAGTAATTGCATAATCATATATTATCCTCAGCGATCGCTTTTCTGATCGGGTGCATTAACAAAGTATAATGTGCCTTATTTATTGTCTATTGATAAAATGATCCAAAGACGTTAATTTAAAAGATTGAGGTAAGGCAGTTTGTTGGGTTGGTCTTGTGTTAAAATTAAGCTGGAGTAAATTCTAATCCCCGATGAAAATTTCAACGGAACAATCACCATGAACTTTTATACCGTTATTCTGAGAAAAAGTGCAGATTATTGGGTTTCATTATGTCTTGAAAATGGATTAGTTGGACAAGGAGAAACTCAGGAAAAAGCTATGGAGAAACTAAAAGAAGCGATTGAATCTTTTTGGGAGATTTATCATGATCAAGCCAATATATATACCAGTCCTATTCCTATAGACGAACTTCATGAATTTTTAACTGTGGGAGATTCTGAAACTCCCGAAACTTACGAACTCAGAAAAGTTTATGCCTAAAAATATTCCTTCTCTTAAACCCAAAGCACTAATCAAAATTCTTGAAAAAGGAGGCTGTCAATTTTATCGATAAGGAAAAGGTGATCAGGTGATCGGGAGCATCTCACTTATGCAATGAGTATTAATACTTATAGCAGTCAAAAACTAGAAAATCTTCAACTTGATCACAAAGAGAAATGAGATTATAATAGTTATAACTTACAATTCAGAATAGCTCTCGATGGGAGGAATAAT
>NZ_JASJFF010000808.1:0-6370 GCF_030065435.1 Microcystis sp. M53603_WE2 | reverse complement strand
CGGCCGTGAGCTTTTGCGTTCGACAAAAGCTCACGCCGAGGTCCGAACGGAGACAGGAGACGGTCGTCAGGAGACGGGGACTCCGGGACAGCTATCAGGGATCAGATTTGAATTTTTAGTTCACTGTTTACTGGTCACAGCAAAAAGCTTTTGGCTGACGGGTGACGGCTTGGATGTGTAATTAATTTTGCTTAGGTACTTAATGGTAAAACCCTTTGAAAATAAGGCTTTTGACCTGTTAAAATCCGATGTTAGTGCAAGAATATAGGATTGGGACATTCAAAAACCTTGCATTATCCTTCCTATAGTACATAAGCTGGTACAAAAAAAAGGAGGGCAACAAAGCCTGAAACGACCGACGACCGGCTACTGACGACCGACTCCTAACCCCACCAATAAACTTTTTCAGCAAACCCTAAATAAACCTTGACTAATGGGAATAACCAATAAATCCTGAGCTTCTTTTAATCGAGTAATCAAGGGAATTGTTCGAGAACGAATAAAAGGAGAAGCGAGAGCATCCGCTACCTCTAATAAAACAAAATCGCTGGTTACTAAAGAGGATTTATCTTGTTTTAATTGAGCTTTTTTTTATCTGTTTAGCTTGCTCATGAAAGGTGAGGGTGCAAGCAGTTAGATAAACTCACTGACCACCTTGCACTCCTACAAGGTTTCATCGGGATTAATGCCTAATTCTCTTAATCTTGCCGTTAATTGCTCAATTTTTTGTAAAGCCAGTTCTTTTTGTTGTCTTTCATATTCCTTTTGTTGTAAAGCCAGTTCTTTTTGTTGACGTTCAGATTCTTTGGCCTGTTTCTCCAGAAGAGCGGCTTCCTCAGGTGTTGGGATTAACTGACCCCTAGGACTAAAATAACGCAATTTATCGGCGTAGATACCTAAATATAAGCCCAATTCTTCACTCCATAACCAACCTTGCTGATTGGGTTCAATCGGTTGATATTTTCCCCTAATTAACGTAGATCCTTCAAACTCTAAACTATAGGGGTCAAACCAGAAATAATCAGGAGTCCTAAATGTATTTTGATAAATTTCTTTCTTTTCTTCCCTATCAGTCTTAGCGGTACTTTCAAAAGAGGATTTCTATAATCACATTAGGATATTTTCCCTCTTCTTGCCATACTACCCAACTTTTCCGGTTTTGGTTTCTAGTTGTTCCCAATACTACAAAAAAGTCTGGTCCTCTAAAGTATTCTGATTTTTTCTGATTGGGACTGTAGTAGATGGTTAAATTCCCGGTTGCAAAGTAATCTTCTCTATCTTGCCATAACCATTCTAGGCATTTTATCAACAAAATAATCTGAGTTAGATGTAAATTACTTTCCAATGGCGGTTCATCACTCCAAAATTCGCCCGTTGGGAAGATTATCTCATCTTTTCGGGCGGTTTGGCCAGGGGATAGGGGTTGAGTCGTAGTCATGGTTATCTGCTATGAATAATAAGCTGCCCGTGTATTTAAACTGCTTGTTGAGACGGGACAAGGGGCAACAGTAAAGGGATTGGGGAAGATTCAGCTAATCTAAGGATAGGCGGTTAAAATGCGTCTTAGCCTATTATTTGTGTTAATCTCATCTTTACAGATCAAAACCCTCAATCGTCTAAGGAGACAATGGCCGCTAATTCTCGGAATAAATCGCCCCTTTTTCTCGGCTGTTCTGGCAGGATCGCTATTTTTTGCCTCTTGATGTTATTATCGGCGGCAATAGGCTGGTTAATCGGTAAACAGTGGGTTAAACACAGCAATCAACCCCAAACCGTTAAACCTGTTTTTGCCACGGAGGAAAATAACTTTAATTCTGCCACAGATCGGGCATGGCAACGGAAAGCCGAGATGAGAAAGCGCCGTCTAGAGTTGGGAATTGATGGTCAGTTTTTTAAAAATCTCGTCAATGAATTGTTTAAACTCCGCTATGGGGATATCAAAGAGGAAAAACAGAAACAGGAACAAAGAGATATTTTAGCAGCAGAAATCCTCGATCGCTTAGAACGTCTCGATTCTGGCACTAGAGAAGCATTAGGTAGCTACGATGAGCAACAACGACAAAAATGGCGAGAACAAGTGAATCAGTTACGCTTAAGCAGTAAAGTCCTTAATTTACTCACTGATACTGCTTTTTTTCAGCTATTTACCGAATTGACAGAAAGACCAAATTTTGATAGCGGTCTAGGTCAACTGTGGAGTGGCTTGGCCTGGAATCAGTTACAATCTTTACAGTCTGGCCTATCTTACCAAGCGCTCGAAAGTTTAGACGCGGGGGGAGAGGAAGTTATCGAGGCAATTCTCAGCGAGGGACAAGGAAAAGCCTATGCAATAAAATTGCGTTCCAGTAATCGGTTAGACTTAAATTTAGAGGCGGAAGGCGAAGTTTTACTATCTTTCTACTCTCCCACGGGTAATATTACCCTTTTAGACAAGTCTAGCGATCGGCAATGGTCCGGTCAATTACCCGAAGAGGGATTTTATGAATTAGTTATTCTCCCCCAATCTTCTACCCCCGTTCACTTTCGCTTGCAGTTAAAAGTAAGTCAATGACTTTAACCGTCAGGAGACAGGAGACAGGAGACAGGAGACAGTCGGCAGCTTTTTTCTCCCCAACCCCCCATCTCCCCACACCCTACACCCTACACCCTACACCCCACACCCTACACCCCACTTCCCCAACCCCTAATCTGCTTTTTTACTTTTTCCCATGTCTCTAACTTTCCAAGCTGTTATCGCTAAATTAAATGAATTTTGGGCCGATCGCGGTTGTTTAGTTGCTCAACCCTATGATACAGAAAAAGGTGCGGGAACCATGAGTCCCCACACTTTTTTAAGGGCAATTGGTCCGGAACCTTGGGCAGTTGCCTATGTGGAACCCTGTCGTCGTCCTACGGATGGCCGTTATGGCGAAAATCCCAATCGTTTTCAGCATTACTATCAATATCAAGTCCTAATTAAACCCTCTCCTGATAATATTCAGGAAATCTATTTAGACTCCCTGCGGGTGTTAGGAATTCACCCAGAAGATCACGATATTCGCTTCGTGGAAGATAACTGGGAATCTCCCACCCTCGGCGCTTGGGGTGTGGGTTGGGAAGTGTGGTTAGATGGTATGGAAATCACTCAGTTTACCTACTTTCAACAGTGTGGGGGCATCGATTGTCGTCCCGTGGCGATCGAAATTACCTACGGTTTAGAAAGATTAGCCATGTATCTGCAAGATGTAGAGGCAATTAATAAAATTCAATGGAATGAAAATATCCTCTACGGTGATATTTTCCTGCAAAATGAAATCGAACAATGTACCTATAATTTTGAGGCTTCTAATCCTGAGTTATTATTTAGTTTATTCAGTTTATATGAACAGGAAGCTAAACAATTAATCGATCGCTCTCTGGTGATTCCCAGTCTAGATTATGTTCTCAAATGTTCCCATACTTTTAATTTACTCGATGCTAGAGGTGTGATTGCTGTAGCTGAAAGAACCCGTTATATCGGCAGAATTCGCAATTTAGCTCGACAGGTTGCTCAATTGTATTTACAGCAACGGGAAGCTTTAGGTTTTCCCCTACAAACGGTTTAGCAATCAGTTATCAGTTATCAGATGGGAGTTTTCAGTTCACTGTTTACTGTTCACTGATAAAATCTCCCCAACCTCAAACCAGCAACTTTGCACCTCATAGGTGCGAGAATTAATATATTAAGTTTTGCAAACAGATGCAATATTTCGGGAATCTAACCCAGTTCTAGCTGTATATAATGGGTGACACTATATCTAGCAGGTAATTTACCTCAAAAGACCCTTTTGTTGGAGGTAATTCTTTACTTTGACTAGCCTATTAGTGCCAGGAAAAAGACCACAATTTTTAAGTTCTAATTTTTTAGACAAGGAGTTACTTTGCTGACACCATCGCTACCCAAAAATGATCCTGATCCAGTCAAAAGACAAGATCTATTAAGACGACAAAAACAAGTGTACATTTATGATTCCGTTAATGGTATCACCCTCGTCAAAGATTTACCTACCCACGAAAACTTTTCTATTTCCTATCAAGTAATGCGGGGTAAAGGTTTCAGTGCTTTAATTGCCAATGGAGTCGCCACAAGAGTAGAAAATATCTTCGATCCCTTCGACACATTAGAAGATTACGAAGAACTTTTTCCTATCCTTCCCAAACCCACAAGCATTAAAACTTGGCAATCTAATACAGGTTTTGCCTACCAAAGATTAGCGGGAGCAAATCCCCTGGTAATTCGCGGGATTAGCAGCTTACCAGATAATTTCCCCGTCAGCGATGCCATCTTCCAAAAAGCCATGGGACCGGATAAAACCATTGACTCGGAAGCCGCTAAGGGTAACTTATTTCTAGCAGATTATGCCCCCCTAAACAACCTAACTTTAGGCAGTTATCAAAAGGGCATGAAAACTGTAACAGCACCTCTTGTCCTTTTCTGTTGGCGTGCTAGAGGTTTACGCGGTCAAGGGGGATTAGTACCTGTTGCCATTCAATTATATCAGGATCCGACCCAACCTAATCAGCGCATCTATACCCCCGATGACGGACTTAATTGGTTAATGGCGAAGATTTTCGTGCAAATTGCCGACGGAAATCACCATGAATTAGTTAGTCACCTCAGCCATACCCATTTAGTAGCGGAAGCTTTTGTTTTAGATACAGCTACCGAGTTAGCAATCAATCATCCTCTGGCAATTCTATTAAGACCTCATTTTCAATTTACCCTCGCTATTAATAGTTTAGCCGAGAGCGAGTTAATTAACCCTGGCGGATTCGTTGATCGTCTATTAGCGGGGACGCTAGAAGCATCTATCGAGATAATTAAGACTTCCTATCGTCAAAGATTGGATAATTTCGCCGATTATACCCTACCCAAGCAATTAGCCTTCCGCCAAGTCGATGATACCTCCCTACTACCAGATTACCCCTACCGAGACGATGCTCTCTTACTTTGGCAAGCAACGGAAACCTACGTCAAAGATTACCTAAGTCTTTACTATACTTCCGACGCGGATGTAAACGGGGATACAGAATTACAAGCTTGGGTGCGAAAATTGATGTCACCTGAAGGTGGAGGCATCAAAAAATTAGTTTCTGACGGAGAATTAGACACTTTAGCCAAATTAGTCGAAGTTGTCACCCAGATAATTTTTGTGGCCGGACCACAACACGCGGCGGTTAATTATCCTCAATACGATTATCTCGCCTTTTGCCCGAATATTCCCCTAGCGGGTTATCAATCTCCTCCCAAAGCAGCTGAGGAGGTGGATATAGATTATATTCTCCGTCTTTTGCCGCCCCAGTCCCAGGCCGCTTATCAATTGGAAATTATGCAGACTTTAACAGCTTTTCAATTTAACCGTTTTGGCTATCCATCCCGAAGTGCTTTCCCAGATCAACGCACTTACCCGATTTTGGCGGTTTTCCAAGCTAAATTAAAGGCGATCGAAAATGAGATCGATCGGCGCAATTTAACCCGATTTACGCCTTATATTTTCCTGAAACCCTCTCGCATCCCCAATAGTATCAATATTTAGGGTCTGCTGAAAAAGTTTTTTGTGGGGGCAGGGTGTGGGGTGTGGGGTTTTACCCATTTTCAGACGGTCAATTACCTAATTTTCAGGGAAAAAGTCCAGGAATTTTCGCCCCGATCCCTCCAATGGCTGGCACTTTTTGAGGTCAAAAAAGTCTAAAAGTCTTATCCAACAAGGTTTTTAGATTTATTCAGCCAACCCTAGATCGATGTCTATTTTAGCAGTTGCGGCGATCGCTTGCCACTGTGCTTGGGTGATAGGATAACCTCGTTGAAAAGGATTATTGGATCGAAGTTTGCAAAAACTGCGACACGCCTTATATGCTACAATTCACAAGCCGGGGCGAGAGAAACTTCATCATTAGGTAAATAATAGTCGTCCTTTTGGTTCAGGAATGATTCGTTCTAGTTGTTTTGCAGTTTCAATCCATTCTTGAATAACAAGTTCAGCATTTTGTACAGCTTCTTGATAGGTTTCTCCATCTGCCATACATCCTGCTAATTCTGGAACTTCAACAATAAAAGCTTGATCTTCCTCACTCCAATAAATAATTAATTCATAGCTAATTTTCATCTTTCCCTCCTAATTTATATTAGACTTCTTGTAAAAATCAAAAATTGTTGTTAGGGTTAGGAGTCAGTAGCCAGTAGTCAGGAGTCAGGAGAATTAAGAATGAATGGCTCTTCGTTACTTGTTATGGTTCGATAGGGGGGCATAAATCGACTAAATCCTTATCTGGCAAGAGACTTAATTGATTAGTTCGCTCTAGATAAAAAACAATTGACAAAAATCGCTAAATGCCTTTCTATATAAGGGTT
>NZ_JASJFF010000425.1:0-4538 GCF_030065435.1 Microcystis sp. M53603_WE2 | reverse complement strand
TGGATTTTAGGTTCGATCCCCCCTGCCCCCCTTGATAAGGGGGGTGCCGATCCCCCCTTAGTCCCCCCTTAATCCCCCCTTAATAAGGGGGGCATCTGAAAGTTTTTAATACCTACCTACTTACATTTATCCTATTTACTAACTTTAAAGAGGTAAAAATAAGAGTACAAGTAATAAAACTAAGCTTGAATCATTAGAGTTTTATTTGAGGCTAAAATATCCAATAACAATTTATCCTGATGATGACGGGGGATATGTATCAGAAATTAAGGATCTTCCGGGATGTTTCACTCAGGGAGAAACCATAGAGGAAACCTTAATCAGTAAACAGTAATCAGTAATCAGTAATCAGTGAACTGAAAACTTACATCTGATAACCGATAACTGATCACTGATCACTGAAAACTCACATCTGATAACTGAAAACTCACATCTGATAACTGATAACTGAATTAAAGCCATTCGATTTCTTTAGCTTTTTCGGGTAGTTTAGCCGTGGCTTGTCCTTGGCTGCGGGACTGAAACCCAATTAAATCGAGGGGAGTAGCCAATAAATCTACTAAATCTGCTTGACCAAACAGTAACTTGAGAGTATTTTTTGGTAGCTCTTTTAATAACCAACGACTGAGAGTAAAAAATAACTCTTGATTGGTTAAAGGTCGCATCAATTCGACACCATACAATTCGTGAAGATAGCGATTCGAGCGCCCATAACGTTTTAATTGACTTCTTAAGTCTTCTAAGGTGGAACGATGACGATGGTAAATAATTGCCTCTGGTGCGTAGGTTAATTGCCAGTCGGTTTGTTGTTGAATACGCCAACAGATATCGGCATCACCACCGGTAGTTAAATAAGGACGAAATAAACCAACTTTTTGAAAAGCTTCTCGACGAATAGCGAGGTTAGCAGTTTGACCGTAGGGACAAAAAGAATGTTCTAAAAGAAATTTTGGTGACATAAAGTTACGACGTTCTGCATACTTTTCCAAGCAAGTGGAACCAGTTAAGGCAGCAATTTCACCCACTACCAGACCGATGTTAGGATCACTAAAGGGTTGGATCAATTCTGTCAACCATTGCGGTGCGGGACGACAATCGGCATCGGTAAAGACCAAAAAAGGATAACGAGCGCTTTTGATCCCTTTGTTGCGAGCAGCGTAGGAGCTTTGTATCTGATTTTCGCTTAAAATGATCAGGTTCAGTCCCCGCTGTTCTTCTGCTGCCTTTCCTAATAATTCTGCCGTGCGATCGCTACTATTATTATCAACTAAAATATATTCAACTAATTGACGGGGATAGGTCTGTTTGGCTAAACAATCAATGAGAGGGGGTAGATCTTTCTCTCCGTTATAAATTGGCACGATCACGGATACTTCGGGAAAGAACTGCAAGGTAGTTGACATCGTTGGAGTCCAATAAACGGGGGACGGTTGAACTATTCGCTACAATACTACTATAATCAATAGCAACAAAAAGCAAGTCTATCGTCAATTATTTTAGACCAACGATGAAAAGTTTCTTCCGAAAATTATTTTTCTATGTGGGTATTCTTTGGCTCTCACCCTTAATCATTGCTTTTCAGGTAGCTAACAATCGAGAACTTATCTTAGGTGATGTGCGGCGTTGGGTAGAGTTATTAGGTTGGGAAAAAAGAGCAGATTCGTTACAATTGTTAGCTCTGTGTCTGGAGGCAAAAGAATTTAGAAATTTATATTATTGTCGTCTTTTTCAAGGTGGTTCATTCAGCCGTTTTTTTATGTATATTCTTAGGTTTTTCTATCGAGAAAGTTCCTATTTATTTCTAGATTCTTCTTGTTCGATTGGCAAAGGATTATTTATTCAACACGGTTTTAGTACGATTGTTATGGCGGATTTGGGCGATAACTGTTGGATTAATCAACAGGTAACAATTGGCTATAAAGATAAAAGCGGTCGCCCCAAAATTGGCAATAATGTCAGGATTACCGCCGGTGCTAAAGTCTTGGGAAACATTACCATAGGCGATAATGTCACCGTGGGCGCAAATTCAGTGGTAGTCAAAGATGTTCCACCTAATTGTGTGGTGGTGGGTATTCCCGCTCGTATTATTAAACGGGACGGCGTTAAAGTAGATGAAAAATTATAAACGTTGACTTAAAATATATTCGGCAATTGCCAGATCTCCCGGAGTCGTAATTTTTAAGTTAGTTTCTTCACCGACGACAATTTTGACGGGAAAACCACATTTTTCTAATAAGGCGGCATCGTCGGTGACTTCCCAATCTAATTTTCGGCCCTGTTCATGACATTCTTTTAATAATTTTACCTGAAAACCCTGGGGCGTTTGGGCCGCCCACAACTGCGAGCGATCCGGTGTATCCTCAATCCAGCCCTTGCTATCGACAATTTTAATCGTATCTTTCACCGGAATCGCCGCAATGAAACCCTGACAAGTGGCTAAAGCGGCGGCACAGCGATCAAATAATTCGGGAGTGGCTAAACAGCGCGCCCCATCGTGAATTAAAACCGTCTCAGCCCCCTCTGGTAGGGCTTGTAAGCCATTATAAACCGATTTTTGTCTGGTTTCACCTCCTTGGATGATTTGCACGGGTTTAAGGGCATTTATAGGGGTGATAATTTCTCGGATATCCTCAAAGTCTTCCGGTTGTGCCATGATGCCAATCCAGATAATTGCCCTCGATTCCATGGCAGCCAGCAAAGTCCAAGCCAGGAGAGGTTTTCCGTGCAGGGTGAGCAGTAATTTATTGCGATCGCTGCCCATCCGTTTACCCATTCCCGCTGCTGGAATTAACAAATACATATTTTTTTCAGGTAAAAAGTTAACAAGAGTCAGGAAAGAGAATTCAGTGGACAGGAGTGGGGAGCTTTTTGCCTCTTATTTGTAAACAGTAATCACTGTCCGGCTGATGGTTAATCGCTTAAATAACCCAAAAACTATGCCTCTTAAGAGAATAAATCGAGGGGAAAGTGACCATAAGTACCGACTAATTGATCATTTTCTGACTGACAAGAAACCAGGACACCGCGATAGGTTCCCGTATAGGAATCGAGATAGGAAGCTTGTCTTTGGGTATTGTATTTAATATACACCGCTCCCTGTTCTGGTTGGTCTTCTGGGAGACTATTAGGTAGGGGGTATCCCAGGGCTTGTAGATAACTTTTCAGGGCTTTAAATCCCTCTTCATTGTTATCGGCACAGATACCTAAATTAATTGATTCCGAACCTTGGTTAACTAATAAAATTGCCTGTCTTAGAGCTTCTTCTTCTTCGGGGGATTGGGCAATTTTTAGTTGAATACATCCATATTCTTTTAGGAGTTTCAAGGCTTCTTCCATAGACATGAGCGGTTAGATATGTGGGGCTAAAGATAAAAAATCAACTGTTGCTGCTGTCCTTACCGACAAATTCCCAAGAAAAAAAGCCCTAAATCATTGGGGTTTAGAGATAGGAAAATTTTGCATTGGTCTTATCATATCAGGTTGGGGACAGGAAAATTTATCGGGGTTGTTCGAGCGCTCCGGGTTGTGCGTACATTTCACTCACTGCTTTTTGATAGCCAAAGTAAGCACCTATAATAATTCCAGTGCCAAAACCGATCGCTAGGTAAGGCAAAATTATACTGAGGGGAAAAGAGGAGTGTCTCCGATGAGATAGGGAAAATCGCTCACCAGTCGCCACAATATTCTCAGCAGCTTCAGTGAACTCCTCCCGTTTTTCTAGGGCTTTTTCTTCAGTTGTTTCAGAGTCTTCCAAAGCTTCTGGCGCATCTTCCGGGTCATTTTCGGCGATTTCTGCGGTTATTATCGGCAAAGAGTTTAATTTGGTGACAAGATTGACGATTAAATCATCTTGACTCAGGGTTATCGATTCTTGCCAAGCGGGGATATCGGATGCCTCGGTCATACCGTAAACGATCACTTGTTCTAATCCATCGATGCCCAAGCTTTTGATTTCTGCCGACAAAAAAG
Source organism: Microcystis sp. M53603_WE2 (assembly GCF_030065435.1). Lineage (NCBI taxonomy): Bacteria > Bacillati > Cyanobacteriota > Cyanophyceae > Chroococcales > Microcystaceae > Microcystis > Microcystis sp. M53603_WE2. The sequence goes on along the minus strand of NZ_JASJFF010000425.1, from coordinate 569 downwards.
GTAATAACTTGTGTTGATTGGGTATATTTTTGGATTGAACTTTTAGAGTCAGGGCATTTTCTTGCGGGGTGGCTTCAACAACCTCTATTTTTCTGGTTAAGAGACTTTGGTTAAGTAGAGCAATAATAGCGGCTGGCTCCTGGAGTTTAGCGGCATGGATAAGTTGTGACTGATTCATGACCTTGAGGGGCTAAGGAGGGGATATTATAATACTAAACCCTGTGGAAAAGGTATAGGAAAGTGGGTGAGTGCCGGAGCAGGGGGAAACCATCCATAACTGGGTTTTTAAAGTTGAATTGGGACTTAATCATGGTATTAAAAACCGATTTGGTATCGGTCTGTCCATCCCTGCCCCCGGTGCCACTTAAATTTCCGCCACGGCTCTTTCGATTAAACGACGAGCCAGGGTTTGAATACCGGTATGTTCATAGTAATTGGTGGTCATATCGAGGAATGCCCCAACATATACCAATTTATCGGCAGAAAAGTCGATAAATCCCTGAATTTTGCTCAATAATCCCTGCTGGGTCAAACCGCGCTCGCTGACAAAACCACTCATCCAACCTTTA
>NZ_JASJFF010001039.1:0-1854 GCF_030065435.1 Microcystis sp. M53603_WE2 | reverse complement strand
GATCTCGCTCTTGCCAAAAATCTCTTTGTCTTCATCCGCCACTTTGATGCGAATCCGGTTAGCATCGACGTAGGAAACGACCCCATTGGTACGGGAAACGATGACCATGCCGGAGTCGCGAGCGGCCTGTGCTTCCAATCCGGTACCCACAAGGGGACGTTCGGGACGCAGCAGGGGAACCGCTTGTCGTTGCATATTAGAACCCATCAGGGCGCGGTTAGCGTCGTCGTGTTCAAGGAAGGGAATCAGGGAAGTGGCCACCGAGACAATTTGGACGGGGGAAACACAAACGTAGTCCACTTGTTCGGGGGAGGTGGTGGAGAATTCCTGCCGATAGCGCACTGGGATAGTTTCGCCGAGGATATAACCATTTTCATCGGTGGCCACGTCTCCTGGTGCGACTCTGAGATCGTCTTCTTCGTCGGCGGTGAGGTATTTAACGGGGAGATCGTAGCGAACTCGTCCATTTTCCACCGCGTAACAGGGGGTTTCAATAAAACCGTAGTCGTTGACGCGGGCGTAGGTGGCCAGGGAACCGATTAAACCGGCGTTGGGACCTTCTGGGGTTTCCACCGGACAAATGCGGCCGTGGTGGGAGGGGTGAATGTCGCGCACGGCAAAACCGGCCCGTTCCCGGGTCAGACCGCCGGGGCCAAGGGCGGAAATGCGGCGTTTATGGGTCAATTCCGCTAGGGGGTTGGTTTGATCCATGAACTGGGAGAGTTGCGAGGAACCAAAGAATTCTTTAATCGCCGCTACTAGGGGTTTCGGGTTGACTAGGGAAGCGGGGGTGAGGTTTTGGGATTCGCTGACGGTCATCCGTTCCCGAATGATTCTTTCTAAGCGGTTTAAACCTACTCGCACTTGGTTTTGTAGCAGTTCACCCACGGAACGGACGCGACGGTTGCCGAGGTGGTCGATGTCGTCGGTGTTGCCGATGTCAAATTCGAGGTTAATTAGGTAGTCGATCGCCGATAAGATGTCGGTGGTGGTGAGAACGCGCTGGTTATCGGGGACGTTGAGGCGTAGTTTTTTGTTGAGTTTATAACGACCAACGCGACCGAGATCGTAGCGTTTATTGTCAAAAAAGCGCGATTCGAGCAGTTGTTGTCCGCCGGTGACGGTGGGAGGTTCCCCGGGGCGTAGTTTGCGGTACAGGTCGAGGAGTGCCTCTTCTTCGGTGGGATTGCCTTCTTTGTCGAGGGTTTTTTGGTAGAATTCGGGGTGGCGTAGGGAGTCAAAGATTTCGTTATCGCTCAATCCGATCGCTTTCAGGAGAACTTGGGCGGATAATTTGCGGGTTTTGTCGATTCTGACCCAGACTAAGCCGTTTTTGTCGGTTTCAAATTTTAACCAAGCTCCTCGGTTGGGAATCAGGGAAGCGGAGTAGGTACGGCGACCATTTTTGTCGATTTCGGCCTTGTAGTAAACACCGGGAGAACGGACGATCTGATTGACGATGACTCGTTCAGCCCCGTTAATGATAAAGGTTCCCCGTTCGGTCATCAGGGGTAAATCGCCGATAAAGACTTCCTGTTCGATGTTTTCTCCCGTTTCTTTGTTGATTAGACGGGTGGGAACGTACATCTGAACGGAATAGGTGCTATCGCGTCGTTTGGCTTCATCGACGTTGTATTTCGGTTCTTTGAGTCTGTAGTCCTGGCCGAGGAAATGTAGTTCTAATTTACCTGTATAGTCGCTGATGGGGGAAAAGCTATTCAGTTCCTCGATTAGTCCTTCTTCCAAAAACCACCGAAAACTGGAGTGTTGGATTTCGATGAGGTCGGGTAAGAGGTTAAAGGTAAGATTGTTCATTATGGTTACAAGGGCTGATGACACGATAGCGACGGTCGG
>NZ_JASJFF010000349.1:0-2884 GCF_030065435.1 Microcystis sp. M53603_WE2 | reverse complement strand
GGCAAAAGTTCCCGAACCAATTAAATAATTAGCCACACCGATGGCCATAGCTGCGATAATAGTTCCCAGGAGATTACCCACTCCCCCCACCACCACTACCATGAAGGTATCAACGATATAATTTTGTCCCACGTTTGGACCTACGGAACCCAAGAAACTAATCGCACAACCGGCAACTCCAGCTAATCCCGAACCGAGGGCAAAAGTCAAAGCATCCACTTGATTAGTGGGAATGCCTAAACAGGAACTCATCTGGCGATTTTGGGTGACGGCACGAATGCGTAAACCCCAAGAAGATTTATTTAAAAACCAATAGGTTCCTAACAAACAAATGGCAGTTAAAATGATAATAAATAGACGGGTGTAGGGCATTTGAAAACCGGGTAAAGGTAAACCTCCCCGTAACCAAACAGGAGCGGTGACATCGACGTTTCTGGCACTAAACCAGGGTCGAGCGAGAACCGGATTAAAAGATAAAAGATAGCCTAATAATCCAGCGATAGCTAGGGATAAAGGCAGGGTGATACCAATAGCTAAATTGCGAATTCTCTCCCAATCTAGGCGACGACTTAACAGCGTCATCGCCCCAAAAAATAACAGACAGAAAACTATCAAACTAATTACTAATAAGCCGTTGACACTTCTGACAAATTGCTGCAGAATTAAGCTGACTCCCCAAGTAGCCAGCAGCGTTTCTAGGGGTCTGCCGTAGAGGAACCTAATCACCCCCCTTTCTAATAATAATCCTGCCAATCCCGACACCAAAAAAGCGATCGGTAGGGCGAATAAAACATAAGTATCAAAGAGGGGAGAACCGAAACCTTTAAAGATATTCTGCACCACAAAAGTAGTATAAGCCCCTAACATCATTAACTCACCGTGAGCGAGATTAATTACCCCCATCAGTCCAAAGACAATCGCTAGTCCTAAAGCGGCCAGCAATAGCACAGAACCGATGCTAATACCATTAAATAATCCTTCTAATAATGCTGACACTTTTCCTTATTCCCGTGCATTTTTAAGGTTTAAAAAGAGGGGTGAACAGTAATGCCCACCTCACCCTCGTTATTGTCCAGAAAAATTCCTAAAACTAGGATTTTTCCATTTTGAACTTACCGCCCTTAGCCGGATCCGTCCAGTCACAGGCAAAGCCCTTAGTTTCGGGGACAAATTGGTTCCAGGGTTGCGGATCCACTACCCCCGGAGTTGACCAAACGATGTTAAATAGACCATCATCTCTCACCTGACCAATGCGGACGGTTTTGGAGATATGATGATTGGGGAACATTTCCACCGGTCCTTCGGGAGCATCGAATTTCTGTCCTACGGCTGCGGCGCGAACTTTGTCGAGATCATCGGCGGTTGCCGCTTGTTCCACCGCTTGCTTCCAGAGATAGACCATGATGTAGGCCGCTTCCATGGGGTCATTGGTCACGCGATCCTCACCATATTTAGCTCGAAAAGCCGCAACAAATTTCTTGTTAGCGGGGGTATCTACGGTTTGGAAATAGTTCCAACAAGCGTATTGACCGAGGAGATATTCCTTACCGATTTGTTTAACTTCTTCCTCGGCAACACTCACCGACATGACCGGATATTTATCGGGAGTTAAACCGGCCGCTTGCAGTTGTTTAAAGAAAGCCACGTTACTGTCACCGTTAAGGGTGTTGAAAATAACGCCACCATCGGGTAAAGCTTGCTTAATTTTGGTAATAATCGGGGTAACTTCCGTGTTACCTAGGGGTAGATAGTCTTCGCCCACGGTTTCGCCGCCTTTCGCCTTTAACTGCTCTTTAATGATCGTGTTGGCAGTGCGGGGGAAAACGTAGTCGGAACCGACGAGGAAGAATTTTTTCCCTTTATTTTCCAGCAACCAAGTCACTGCCGGCTCGATCTGTTGGTTGGGGGCAGCACCGGTGTAAAAGATATTTCTAGAACACTCTTGACCCTCGTACTGGACGGGATACCAGAGCATATGGTTTTTGGCTTCAAACACGGGTAAAACTGCCTGACGACTGGCGGAAGTCCAACAACCGAAGACAGTCACAACTTTGTCCTGATCGATCAGTTTGGTGGCTTTTTCGGTAAAAGTTGGCCAATCGGAAGCGCCATCTTCCACCACTGCCTCGATCTGTTTACCAAGAACACCACCGGCGGCATTGATTTCCTCGATCGCCAGTTTTTCCGCATCAACTACGCTGGTTTCACTGATGGCCATGGTGCCACTGAGGGAGTGCAGAATACCCACCTTAATCGTCTCTCCAGAGGCTGGGGCGGGACTAGCAGCCGGGCTAGGACTAGCCGTGGGGGTTTGGCTTTGATTGCCACCACAAGCTTTTAACAGAATACTGGTTCCCAAAGCGGCAGAACCGTACAGGAGAAATTTACGTCGTCCTAAATTTGACATGATGATCTTGAACTAACCTCGCTGACAATATTAGCTACTTCACACGGATGTTTTTGCTGAGGAGATTTTCGGGAATCTTTCTACGAATATCTGTGTGATATTACGGCTAGGTTAGCAGATTTTTTGTAATTTTCGCTACTTTTTAGATGTTTTTTGTAATTTTTTGCTACTTTTTTCCCAAAAATTAATGATTTTTCTGGAATTTACCTCAGTTTTTTAGCTATCAGGAGTCGGGAGGCAGGAGGCAGGAGTCAGGAGTCAGGAGTCAGGAGTCAGGAGACAGGAGGCAGGAGTCGGGAGATAGGAGACAGGAGACAGGAGACAGGAGACAGGAGATTATTTCTATTTAGGGCTTGCTGAATAATGGTAAAACCCTTTTAAAATAAAGCTTTTGACCTGTTAAAGTCCGATGTTCATGCTGCGAAAATAGGATTGGGACGTTCAAAAACCTTGCATTATCCTTCTTGTAGTACATCG
>NZ_JASJFF010001121.1:0-4068 GCF_030065435.1 Microcystis sp. M53603_WE2 | reverse complement strand
CTAAGCAAAATTAATTACACATTTCGATCAAGCTTTTGCCTTTTGCCTCTTGCCTTTTGCCTATCCTAACCAAGAAATTAATTTTGCACGACTACTTACTGTCGAACAACTAAAAAAATACGTCGAGAACCAAAACTCCCCAAAAGTGGAAACGCTACCGCGTTAGTTTCATTCTGGTCGCGATTCATCTCCCGTTAACTGCGTAGCGGTTTAACGGGATTCCTCTCGCGACCTTGAGATAGAACTAGGGGGCAACCGCTTATTCTTAAGATTAGCCGAATCTCCCCCAATCCCTTTGCTGTTGCCAGAGTGCCTCGTCTCAACAAGCAATTTAAATGCGCGGGAGGTTCACCTGATCAGCCTTTCTCTCTCAAATCTTAAGGCCGATGCGTTTCATTTTTGAATTGGCGTAATGACGGCTGGAACGGTCGTGGCTGCTAATTTGCCGATCGCATCAATGATTCCCAAAGAAAAAGCATAACCCTGGGGACAGGGTAATTCATCACTGGAAAGAGGTAGTGAATCCCCTACGGTTGATAATAATGGCGGTTCTGTCGTCGTTTGGATGCTTTCACAATAGCTAACTCTCGTGACATAATTGGAGGGGGTTTTCCGAAAATTAGGAATACTGAAAGTTCCATAATCTGTCGGGTCTTTAGGTTGCCAATTTTGTTGGCGTTTGGTATCGGCATCTGACATTTTACCCCCCCATAAAACCGCTACATAACCATAACTATCACTTTGGCGAGGAATCGCGGCTATTTGCACTCCATGATTATTAATAACTTGTACCTCAAAATAATGGCTGGGTAGGGCAATTAATCCTGAGAGTTTTTCAAGAAATTTTCCCTTGTCTAAATAGGATGTATTTTGTACATTAACATAAATAGATAATAATTTAATTACTTCTAAATTGCTGGGGCGAATAATCGGTTGAGTTGGTGAGGTGGGTGGTTCAATCTTTGATGATTCTTGGGTGGTTTTGAACCCATAAAACAGGGCTATCAAAGCAGCAATTGCACTGCCAAACCACAAATAATTACCATAGACATTTTTCGCTTTGCGAGGCTGATTGAGGTCTTTTAATGCCGCTGAAGCTGATGTATAGCGGTTACTTAGACCTGGCGCAATTAGACCATCTAAAACTTCCGCTAATTGAGAACTAACCGTATTTTCCCCAAGCCAGTCTCGCCATACCCAATTATTATCACCATCCACTAAATTAAACGGTGATGTATTAGTTAATAAATAAATACAGGTTACACCTAAACTATAGAGGTCACTAGCAAAAACCGCTTTTCCTCGTAATTGTTCTGGGGCGACAAATTCCGCAGTTCCGATGCTAGTTCCCGTTTTAGCCAGGTTAGTTCCCGTGTGGAGTTTAGTCGCCCCAAAATCTACTAAAAAGAGACGTTTATCGCTTGTTCTACGGATAATATTAGCGGGTTTAACATCCCGATGAATTAGGTTTTTAGCGTGTAGATATTGTAAAATCGGTAAAATTTGATTGAGTATATCTCGGATTTGGCTTTCTCCAAATACCCCCCTTGCTGCTAATTCTTGTTCTAAGGTTTCTCCTGGAATGAACTCTTGGATAAGATACTGTTGTTCATCTATATAAAAATATGCCAAAAATTTGGGGATTTGGGGATGGTTAAGCACCTGTAACCTTTGGGCTTCTCGACGGAAGAGGCCAGAGGATACCTGAGCATCATTAGTCCTATGGGGGGAAAATTGTTTAATCGCACAGGGAGGGTGATTAGTTTCGCTTTCATCTATACCTAAATAGGTGATACCAAACCCCCCAGACCCAATTTCTCTCAATCCTCGATAGCGATCGCCTAACTTTAATGACTGACCGCAGCGTTCACAGGATACAATATCTTTAGGGTTTTCGTGGCGACAGGTGGGATTAAAACAAAGACTCATAGTTTTTCCCCAGGACATAGTTATCGCTTAACTCTAACACAGATGCTGAGACTATGAGACCATCAACTGTTGATGATTATTACTGAACTTCCCCGTTGACAAAAGGCCATAACATCTGCTGTAGGAGGGATTAAGAGTATTCAAACCAATCGTCCCCAAGTCCTCCAATAAAGTCCGAAAACTAGGCCCAGGAAAGTTCTCTTAATTCCTTTTGGACATAATCTTAGGTTTTATGGCTAGAATTGTCTCTTGTCTTTTTCTCTTCCTGTCTCCTCACCTAAGGGAAGATTTTTGATTTTTTCAGGATCTATATTAATCTTTCAGCAATTGTAAGCGATAACGATACAAAGCCACAGGACGATTCGGCGCTTGGAAATAATCAGGCGATTGGGGGGAAAGATAAATGGCTGTCACCTGATCGCCTAGAATTTTATTAGGAGATAATAACTGATAGGCGGTGGTGGTTTCCACCTCATTAAGATAAGTATTGGTTTCTCCCTGGAAAATTTGTTGACTAATTTCTGTGGCAATAAATTGATTTCGGCTAGGAGTTTCGCTATTTCTGGCAATTACCGTGGAAATTAGTTGATGAGCGCCCCGTAAAAAGGTAATCTGACGATTGGGATTATTGGGGTCAGTTTTTACCGATAATACCGATTGACTACCCAAATAGGCGCGACTAATTGCTAAACCATTAAAGGATCGATCGGCCACAATTGATGGTTTACTGATAATGGTGGATAAAAAGGCAGCATTTATCGGTCTGGACATAGCTTTCTCAATGAATCTCACTGGAAACTCGATCGATTGTTCTAGGTAACGACGATTACTTTCAAAACCAGGTGTGATAATCTGGGGAGCAAGAGGAGCGGTTAAATCGATCAGAGTACTGGTGACAGTCCAATTGCCTACCATCCAATCGGGATAAACTAAATCTCCGCTGGCAAAACTAACCACCGGTTTAGTCATCCAGCGAGGATAATTAGTTAAGCGATCGCTTAAATTTCCTGCCATAGACAATTTTAAATGGTTACTACAGCCTAGAATCAATACTAACAAGAACAAAATTATCCTTTGCATGGGTAAAAATATTTTTTAAGAAATATTCTTTAATTATGAACGATTTGATCAACTCCCAAGCCTTTAATCTCGATTCGGCAGTAATTCCCATCGCACCCACTGGTTTTAAATCGGGTTTTATTGGTATTATTGGTCGTCCTAATGTGGGCAAATCCACCCTGATGAATCAATTAGTGGGACAAAAAATCGCCATTACTTCTCCCATCGCTCAAACTACCCGCAACCGTTTACGCGGCATTGTCACCAGCGAGCGCGCCCAGATGATTTTTGTCGATACCCCCGGCATTCACAAGCCCCATCACGAATTAGGCAAAGTTTTAGTTAAAAATGCTGAAAACGCCATAAATTCTGTAGATTTAGTTTTATTTGTTGTCGATAGTAGCAATTTTTTGGGTAGTGGCGATCGCTATATCGCCGATTTACTGACTAAAAACCAAACTCCCACGATTTTAGGGCTAAATAAAGCCGATCAGCAACCGGAAGACCGGGAGCCTATCGACGATAGTTATCGCACCTTAGCGGCGGAAAATAACTGGTCTCTACTCAAATTTTCGGCACTGGAGGGGACGGGAATCGAAGAATTGCAAAATCTGTTAATTGATTCCCTCGAAGTCGGTCCCTATTACTATCCCCCCGATTTAGTCACCGATCAGCCGGAAAGGTTTATTATGGGCGAATTAATCCGCGAACAGATTTTACTGCAAACCCGTCAGGAAATTCCCCATTCTGTGGCGGTGGTGATTGAACGCGTCGAGGAAACTCCCGCTTTAACCAAGGTTTTTGCCGCCATTAACGTGGAACGAGCTTCCCAAAAAGGGATCGTCATCGGTAAAAATGGCAGTATGTTAAAAGCGATCGGCTCTTCCGCTCGATCGGCTATTCAAAAGTTAATCGCCGGGGAGGTATATTTAAAATTATTTGTGAAGGTAGAACCGAAATGGCGACAATCTCGCTCACTTTTAGCAGAATTTGGCTATCGCACCGAGGAGTGAATTGGGGTGTAGGGTGTGGGGTGTAGGGTGTGGGGTGTGGGGTGTGGGGTGTGGGGTGTGGGGTGTG
>NZ_JASJFF010000775.1:0-2440 GCF_030065435.1 Microcystis sp. M53603_WE2 | reverse complement strand
GATAAATTCTCTCTAGCATTTTCTGGCTCTCGGGGTTTAGGTCTCTAATCAATCTCATTGTATTTTCCTGCTGCTTCGTTTTTTTATGTATTATACTTCTTAATTTTTTATTTGGGTAATTAATTTTGCATGACTACTTACTAGCATTACCCGTGCCAGAGGTAGCAGCATATTTAACATTACTGATATTTTGGGTGATAATTTGTTGTCCACCGGGTTGTTCTTGGAGCTTGTCTAGTAAATCTTGGGCTAATTTAGTGATTTCATTATCTTTATCAACCCCCGCTTCGACAATTTTATCTTTTAACAAACCTTCAGCTTTCTTGATATCCTCTGGTTTTGCCTCTACCATTGCCTGTGCTAAAGCATCATTAGCAAACTTACGCTTAATCAAGGTTTTCAAACCTTGATATGTATCTTTAACACCTTTTTCCGCCGTATCTTTAGCCGCAGCAACCGCACCGGCAGTCAAGGCGGCGATAATCAGAGAAACTGGTTCCATTGTTTGATACTCCCAATACAATATTGCTAACTCAATTTTAGATCAAAACAATTTTTAATAGTAAGCCAAATCGCAATCAGCTAGAGAACTGGAATTTCACGGCCAAGGCACTAAACCTTAAAATTATTACTATGTAGGATTTGCTGAATAAATGTGAAATGTAGGCAAGGTAGGGGCTTTCTGGCTTTTCTCTGGAAACAGGTGCAAGATTTTGAGAGAATCGTGCTTCAAAACCTTGCGTCTTCATCGGCCCGCGTCCTATAGGGGCGAAGCATTCGGGCAATAACCTATCGATGAAACCGTAGATTTTCTATCCGAATGCTTCGCCCGTACTTTTTGCCGCAAACCCTATATAAGAATCGTAGCCGAAAAAGCCAAACTACGGTTTTCCCAGTGGATGGGGTTTATCAGTTATCAGATTTGAGTTTTCAATTCACTGTTTACTGAACAATGAAAAAAACTCCCTGATTATCGCCGATGATACCAACGGGTAAATAATTTTTCTAACTCCACCCAAACGAATAATAAGGTACTAAATCCCAAACAGATTAATAATTCTTCTTTAGTTAAAAATTGAGTGCCGAAAAAATCCCGCAGGGCAGGAACATAGATTAACATCAGTTGAAAAATTGTCGTCAGGGTTACTGCTACCCAGAGATAGGGATTAGTCAAAGGATTCATTTCTATGGTAAGATGATCGCTCGATCGCACGGAAATGGCATGACCCATTTGAGCTAAACAGAGAGTAGTAAAAACCATAGTTTTCCATGAACCAGTATTACCAAAAAGTGGATCCAAGCGCACAGCGATCAACATTTGAGTGATATTAATAATCGAAAAAATAATCCCAATTCTCACGATATAACTGCCCAAACCGCGAGCAAAAATACTTTCTTGGGGACTAAAAGGAGGGCGACGCATAATATTAGGAGAAGCGGGTTCCACTGCCAAAGCTAAAGCAGGTAAACCATCAGTAACTAAATTCATCCAGAGAATTTGTAGGGGAGTTAGGGGAGTAACTAAACCCAAAAGAGGCGAAGCAGCGATAGTAATCACTTCCCCGATATTACTGCCGAGAATATATTTAATAAAACTGCGAATATTGTTATAAACCACTCGCCCTTCTTCCGTGGCGGCGACGATGGTGGCAAAATTATCATCAAGGAGAATCATATCACTAGCCTCTTTGGTGACATCGGTGCCGGCGATTCCCATGGCAATGCCGATATCTGCTTGTTTCAGGGCCGGAGCATCATTCACCCCATCTCCGGTCATAGCAACAAATTTACCCTTTTTTTGCAAGGCGCGGACAATAGTTAATTTATGTTCGGGGGAGACACGGGCATAGATGTTAGTTTTGTCAATGAGGGTTTCTAGCTGAATTGGTGATAATTTATCTAATTCTCGCCCTGAGATGACTAAAGCTCCCGCTTGGGCAATACCAAGACTTTTAGCCACCGCTAGAGCGGTTAATTGATGATCACCGGTGATCATGATTGGACGGATTCCCGCTTCTCGACACCTAGCCACGGCGATTTGTACCTCCGGTCGCGCTGCGTCGATCATACCGACCATTCCTAACCAAATTAGGGCATCTTCGCTGATTTCAGTTGATTCTGGCGGATAAATCAGGTTTTTGTAGGCTAATCCTAAGACTCGTAAACCCCTGTTAGCCATAGCATTGTTAGCGACTAAGACTTTTTCTTTTTCCCTATCCCCAAAAGGAAGACTTTCTAATCCCGATTGGTAGGAGAGACATTGTTCAAGGATTAATTCCGGGGAACCTTTGGTAAATAGTACGGGATTGACTCCTTGACAAATGACCGACATTCGCTTTCTTTGAGAAGAAAAGGGGATTTCAGCGATTCTAGGGAACTCTTGCTTGGTTAGGGATAAATTTAAGCCCGCTTTCGCCCCTAAAACTAATAAGGCTCCTTC
>NZ_JASJFF010000664.1:0-2884 GCF_030065435.1 Microcystis sp. M53603_WE2 | reverse complement strand
CACCCCACACCCCACACCCTGCCCCCACGAAAACCTTTTTCAGCAGCCCCTAAGTAGGTGGGTATTAAAAACTTTCAGATCCCCCCCTTATTAAGGGGGGATTAAGGGGGGATCGGCACCCCCCTTATCAAGGGGGGCAGGGGGGATCGAACCTAAAATCCATTTTTAATTTAATTATAACCAGCTACTTAAGTAAAACGTAGATACATTATTACTATCTAACAATTAATTAAGATTACCTACTTAATTAAAAATTAACTTCGTTTTGATGCACGGAATCCAAATAAAACTTGATTACATCTTCCGATGCACCCTGACATTGCAACTGGCCCTTATTCAGCCAAATTGCTTGGTTACAGGACTCTTGAATTAAAGTCAAATCGTGGGAAACTACTAAAATAGTAGCGTTAGAATTCCAGAATTTTTTTAACCGTCGTTTACACTTATTTTTAAAACTTTCATCCCCGACGGAAAGGACTTCATCAAGAATAAGAATATCGGGGTGAACCTCTGTTGCGATCGCAAATCCTAAACGAGCCACCATCCCGGAAGAAAGAGATTTCACCGGCGCTCCCATATATTCTTCTAACTCAGCAAAGTCAAGGATATCTTTGGTTTTTTCCTTCATTTCCTGACGGGAAAATCCCAGCATTACCCCATAGAGAATAATATTATCTTTTACTGGTAAATCTGGATCAAAACCCGCTCCTAATTCAATTAGAGAGGCAATTTGTCCCCTGACTCTCACCTGTCCCTTTGTCGGTTCCAGAATACCACAAATAACTTTTAAGAGAGTAGATTTTCCTGCGCCATTAGCTCCAATGATACCTAATTTTGCTCCAGAATTAATGACTAAATCTATATCATCTAGAACTAATTTTTTGGCCGGTTGACGATATTTACCTTCAAGAATAGAGAAGATTGTCCTTTTTAGATCGTAGGAGAATTCTTCTTGAGTACGTCTTTCGAGAGACACTTGATCGAGTCGAATTACTTCTGTCATTTATAATAAATCCATAAATAAATGTCGCCAGAGTCGGAAGCAAGTCCAACCAATTCCTAAGATGATGATCCCACCGAGTAGAGATTGAAAAATCAAACCAAAATCCGGTAATCCGGGGGAAAGGGACAATTGGCGAATACTTTCGATTACTGGCAATAATGGGTTTAATAGGAGGAATGGTTGTACGGAGGGAGGAATAATTTCCGGGGGATAAAAAATCGGGCTGCTAATCCAAGCGACAAAACAAACAATTTCGTAAAAATAGGGTAAGTCTCTGAAGAAAACGTAGAGGGTACTGACAAAGAAACCCACTCCCGTGCAAACCAGAGAAAGACCGATCAAAGGAAAAATCAGAGCAATTACATTAATTAAACTTTGAGATTTCCAGAGAGTTACTATAGCCAAAAGGGGAAAGATACTAATAGCAAATTGAAAAATATTTGCCACTACCATAGAAACGGGAAAGATGCTAACCGGCAGACGAATTTTATTTAGAATACTGCCATTACCGACGATACTAGGTAAAGCTTGGTTAGTGGAAGCATTAAAAAAATTTATTACTACTAAACCAGTGAAAGCCGCTAGGACATAGTTAACTATAGAATTATCAAAATAAGAGGCGAAAACCGTGCCGAAAATTGCCGTGTATAGTGCAGTCATAATCAGGGGATTTAACAAGGACCAGTAAACCCCCAGAAAAGAACCCCGATAGCGTCCCTTGAGATTACGTTCCACTAAAACACTAAGCAATTCGTAATATCGCCGCGCTTTTGACCATCTAGTTTTTGTCTGGAGATCGGTCATAGGGATAATTGTCATCTCGTCAGTGTTCAGTGCTTTATTCTAAACGATTACCGTCAATTTTGTCTATCGATCGAGGGAGGACTCTAGTTTTTATCCAGTCCCCGACGACTCTCCCTCTCCGGAAAAAGTTCCCTTCTTGGGCCATTTATCTGGCTCAAAAAGCTTAAAAACCACTAAAAGCCTCTTTTTTTAGGGTTGAATTCGGTTTTTAGGGACATCCTCAGCTAATTGACCTAGACTCTAAGTAAGTGGTTCTGGTTAAATAGAAGATAGATTTTGCCTTTGATCCCTCCTTGATCCCCCCCTTCCCCCCTTGATAAGGGGAGGAATCTGACAATTTTTAAAACCTACCTACTTAGCAAGTTTATCAATAAAATAGACATCATATGAAAGCCAAGAAATGGCGATTTAAACACAGCTAATCTGCGAAAAACTGGAGTTAAAAACCGATAACTGAACAACTTCCTAAACAACTTCCTAACAGCCAAAACAAGAATCTAATCTAATTGATGTCCCGTCAGTTCCACAAAGATATCTTCGAGATTGGAAGGGCGACACATTACTCCAGTTTTATTGCTCAAACTGTCCAGATAGGAGTTAGCATCAGCCACAGTGGGGAAGAATTTATAATCGATTTTATCGCCAACTTGTTTGATAACTAATCCCTCGCCATACTTAGCGCGAAAATCCGTGAGAGTTCCTAATTCGATTAATTTGCCCGCGTCCATAATGCCAATTCTGCCCGTTTTTCCTGTGCCGTTATCCTGACAGAGAAATTCCACTTCTTCCATGTAGTGAGTGGTTAACAAAATTGTCATTCCTTGCCGGTTTAAATCGCGAATTACTTCCCACAAACGACGACGATTTTGGGGGTCTAAACCGACTGTTGGTTCATCGAGAAAGAGGATTTTTGGTTCGTGAAGAAGGGCGCGAGCAATCTGTAAACGTCGTTTCATCCCTCCGGAAAGAGTTTTGGCCAGGGCAGATTTTCGATCGCTTAAACTGACATAATCTAAATAGCGATCGATTAATTCCTGTCTCTGGGGATTGGGGATATGGTGCATCCGGCCGTGAAAT
>NZ_JASJFF010000927.1:0-4048 GCF_030065435.1 Microcystis sp. M53603_WE2 | reverse complement strand
CGGTGTCAGTCTGTAGAGCGACCATAAGACCAGAACAGAGTACATCTGTTAAGGCAGGTGCGGAACCCCGCAAGGGAAAGAAGCAGAAACCTAAATCGTGAGGTTTGGGAATCGCCGTCCGTTTTACGGCGGTGAGGATGTCAAGGTCAAGTAATTTCTACTACTCTCGTCTCCGACTTACCAGAACTCGGTCAATTAACCGCCAAACAAATCTCTCGCTTAGTTCCTAGAGATTCACACTTTTTGTTATCTCTAATCAAGGGTTGCGCTTGCTTTGGTTTAACCTGAGCAGCTTAGCTTTTGCTGCGCTTTTTTCCGGCTTGAGATTTTGAGTTTTACGGCAACTGCTTGAGTTTTTTTTTAAATTCCCCCTTGACCATCAAGACAGTCGCTACACTATACTCGTTGTCAAACAGCCAAGTTATGGTTCACAATTGTGTCATTTTATGGGTAAATTCACAAAGTGTCACAACCGTTAGTGAAACTTGATCAATCTTTTTCTAACATAAAAGAAAGAGAAATAAAAATGGGGTGATTGAGATGTTTTTAAGCTATCTAGGATTTATCGGATTTTGTGTGATTTTTGGAGCCTTAGTCTTACTAGCTTTTGGAATTTTACAATGGTTGCACATCCCGTCAGGAAATTTAATCGATTGGTTGATTGGGATCGCCAGTTTTTGGTGGTTGTTAGTGATTGTGACTGTTCCTTGGAACATTTATTTTGATGCCCAGGAAGTCATCGCAGAAGCAGCAATTTCTCAAGAAAAAAATATTCCCGTAGATCGGAAACAAGTTGATTATGTTAAGACAGTAGCGCGTTGGTCAATTCGGCTCGCAATCGCCTTACATTTGCTGTCAGGAATTGGACTTTATACCTTAGCAGCAACGGGAATTAGTGCAGTAGGATATGTGAGTTCCGGTGCAACTTTATTATTGACAGCTTTACGTCCGGCGATTCGGGCTTATCAATATTTAGCCGTGCGTTTGTCAATGATTCGAGAACAGATTAAGTATCCCAGAGAGGATGTAGTAGAGTTGCGCGTTCGCGTCTCTAATTTAGAGGCTAATGTGGCAATAATTAGGGAAAAACTCGATACAGAAGCAAATATACAGCAACAAGAAGTCAAAATAACTCGCCAAGAATTAGCCCGTCTGAAAGCCTTACTAGAAAAATTAGAAGCTAAAAATCAGGTTGAACATGAAACCTTATCTCAGGAAGCACAAAATGCGATCGCACAACTGACAGAAGACAGTCAATTTCTCAATCATGTACGAGAGATTATTCGCTTTTTCAAGACAGCTTAGATGAGATTAATTTCTTAAGAGATCTAACCAAGGCTGAAACCTTTACTGTTCCCTGTTCCCTTGTCTCCACAGTTAACTTTAACTTTACCTTTAAGTGGTCGGACAAAAGTAAAGTTAACCGTGGGAGTCAGGAGTCAGGAGTCAGCAAGAATTGCCAGAATTACATTTCTTAAGACAGACGAGAGAATTTATGTCCGACTACTTATCTGATTACTTATGTCCTTTCAAGAGAAGCGAATCATCCCCATAGAAATCGTCAATCCCAACTCGCCAGCCGAACTTTTACTAGCTCTCAATCAATGGCTAGAATTAGAGTTGATTGCCGACAAAAGACTAGAATTAGCAATAAATGCGAGAGAAAATTCAGTTCAAGAAACCCTCGCTCTGACAATAACCACCAGCGTCCCTATATCTAACTTTTTAGAAGGTTTGGGGCAATGGCAGGAGCGAGGCTGGCTGACTGCTTCTCAAATCCGGGTTGTTATAAGAGTGAGAGCTTCCCATCCCTCTCTACTACAAGGTTTAGAACAATGGCTCCAATTAGGATTACTTGGGGAATCTCAAGTCAAGCAACTGTGTCGGGAAAACCTCTCCTGTGTCATGCCTATACTGACAACTGCCCCTACCAGAGAGCCGCTGCCAGACCCCATCTCCTCCCAGCCGCCTCCCCCACCCGCGCTACCTTCTCGACGGCCAGAAGCTCCCCGTAGAATCCCGCCACGGCCGCCAACATCTCCTCGACGGCAGGAAACTCCCAGCCAGTTTGGACAAATGTTACAGTCTCTGATGGCAGAATTGAGCGTCCTCTGGCTGCTGCTGTTGGGAGTCTTCATGGTGGTCATCTCCTCTGGTGTCCTCGCCGCCAACTTTTGGGAAAAATTCTCAAGCGCCGGACAGTATGGGGTTTTGTGGCTTTATACTTTAGCTTTTTGGGGAGCCAGTTTTTGGAGTAGCCAACAGCCGGGCCTGCGCCTGACCAGTCAAGCTTTGCGCCTGGTTACCCTGTTGCTAGTACCGATGAATTTTCTGGCCATGGATAGCTTGGGCTTGTGGCGCAACCCTCTAGCCTGGTTGATTGTGGTAGTGGCTGCCCTTTCCCTTACCGCCGTAACAGTTCAACTATTCCGGGGGAGGTACGGGGGAACTGGCCCGGCAGGATTTTCTCAAAGTCTGCCGAATCACTTGGGATTGAGCTATCTGCATTGGGGATGGGCAATTGGGGGTTTTCCCTTGCTGGCAACTTACTTGGGCGTGGTGGGAACAACTTTGATCTCCCTTTCCCGTGTTCCTGAAGGAGCCGGACAAGAAGCAGCATCAAGGAGAGAAAGATTAGCCCCTTTTAGCTTAAATGAGGCAATTGTCGTCTATGGGCTGGTTATCCTGCTGGTGCGGGCAATTTTTATCGCTCAGGTAGAGATTAGCCAATTGGGGCTGGCTGTGGGGATTTGCGGCTGGTTAGCCAGTTGGCAGACCAGACAATCTGTTTCCTTGTGGCAGCGTATCGGCGGTAGCTTGCTGCTGCTAGGTTGGTTACTGTCGGTGGGTGAAACACCTTGGCAAGCCCTAGCAGTGAGTGGTTTATCACTCCTGTTTTTTGCCCGACGCATCGGTTACTCCTGGCGGAAGTTCGACTTGGCAGCAGCCTTGCTGATTGGGTTGCAGGGGTTGTGGCTGGCTTGGCGCTTACTTCCAGACACTTTCAGGCAAGGGGCAATCACCTTGGGGACTGGTTTAACTGGCGCTGAAGCTACCCCTTGGGCGTTACTAAGCTTAGTTTTCTTTCCTTACCTAGTCTTAATCCTATTCCTGACAGATTGGTTCTCCCAATTGGGCAAGCGGGAATTAGCCTCTTTTACCGGCTCGATAGCCTTGTTCTGGGGAACAACCTTGACCTTTTGCTCCTTAGTCAATCCTGCCTTGAGGACGCTCAACTTGGCAGCTTCAACCCTGGCGTTAGTAATTTTCAGCCAACGGCAAGTCAAACTAGCTTCCCTTCAAGAGATTTCCCGCCGTTTTCTCTCCCTGGCCTATCTCACTCACCTAGCTGGCTTGCTCACCCTAATTTTGGCGATTGACTGGGGATGGCCAAGGCTGAGTTGGGCAGTTTGGGGCGTGATTTTAATCATGCTGGCGGTGCTGGAATTGGCATTCAGCGTGAAACAGCCCTTTCCTCCTACTTCCTTGCTCCATCTCCTACACCACACAACTTGGAAGCTGGGACTAATCTTGGCTGGGCTATCCTATGGCTTGTTTATCCTCAATCAGGTGGCAGTTTTCGCCCAGTTGACCTCTGTGTTGGAGCGCCCGCTTATGGGGCTAGAGTGGGGCTTAGTCTGGGGTTTGGCTCCCCTGGCCCTGACTGGGGTGGGAACTTGGAATCTGGCTCGGCGGGAAGTTGCCAGTTGGTTGAGTATAGACGCTTTAGCCCTGTGGCAGTGGCTTATCTTAACAGCCCGACCCCCGCAAGGGTTGGAACCAGGAATTGCCTCAATTAGCTTAGGGATAGCTACAGGATTGATGTTCGTCAATAGCCGTAACTTAGAGCAGGTAGCAGCAGCAGCGATTACCGTAGGTTTTGGCTTGAGTTGGCTGGCACTGTCTTTGTGGGATGGCAGTTTTGGTTGGGCATTGCGGCAAGAAGCAAGCTGGCTGTTGGCAGGGGTAATTACTGCGACAAGCTTGTGGATTCTCCGCCAATGCTTAAGGGCATTACCGAATAATTTGGCGAGAATTTATGCCCAGG
>NZ_JASJFF010001372.1:0-1748 GCF_030065435.1 Microcystis sp. M53603_WE2 | reverse complement strand
ACTGAGGTCATCTAGTACAAAGCAGCATCAATAATCAAACCTGACTATTATGTGGAATATTACCCAGATAATCCTTGGATTCATCAACCCTTCGAGCGTTACCAGCTAATTACACCCAAAGACCTCCTAGTATAGTGGGAAACTCCCGACTCCTCACCCCCACCCAAATACTTTTTCAGCCAACCCTAACTAATCGTGAATTCTTGACCGCAACTACCAAGACTGGCGGTTTTTATTCCCCTAATTGCCAGGTTATCTCTTCACCCGCTCGTAACGGCACCAGTCCGGATTCGGGAAATGGCAATTCATCGGGAATGCGCCAAGGGGTTTTGGTTAAGGTGATTTGTTCGGTATTTCGGGGGAGTTGATAAAAATCTGGACCGTGAAAGCTGGCAAACCCTTCCAGTTGCTCAATTGCATCGACACTCTCAAAAGCTTCTGCGTACAACTCTAGAGCGTGCAGGGCTGAATAACAACCCGCGCAGCCACAGGAACTTTCTTTGCTGTAGCGAGAATGGGGCGCGCTATCGGTCCCTAGAAAAAACTTGGGATTGCCCGATGTTGCCGCTTGCAAAAGTGCCAAACGATGATCCTCTCGTTTCAAAATCGGCAGGCAATAAAAATGAGGACGAATGCCACCAGTAAAGAGAATGTTTCGGCTAAATAATAAATGTTGGGGCGTAATTGTGGCGGCGACATTGTTGTTAGCAGATAGAACAAACTTGACCGCATCGGCAGTGGTAATGTGTTCAAACACCACCCGCAGTTTCGGAAATCTTGTTATCAGTGGGATTAAGTGCTTCTCAATGAACACTTTCTCTCGATCGAACACATCAATATCACCATCGGTGACTTCTCCGTGCAGTAGTAGCGGCATATCCAGCTGCTCCATCGCTGCCAAAACGCCATCGCACCTACGAAGGTCCGTCACCCCCAAGTCGGAATTAGTTGTCGCACCGGCCGGGTAGTATTTCACCGCTTTGACAAACTGGGAGGCTTTCGCCGCCACGATTTCTTCGGGACTGGTATTATCGGTGAGATATAGGGTCATCAGTGGCTCGAACTGTTGACCCTCTGGAACTGCTGCCAGAATGCGCTCGCGATAGGAGGCAGCATCAGCCACTGAGCGCACTGGGGGCTTTAAATTCGGCATGATAATGGCACGGGCAAACTGACGCACCGTATGGGGTAGAACCGCTTTCATTGCCGCACCATCGCGGAGATGAAGGTGCCAGTCGTCGGGTCGAGTCATTGTGAGTCTTCGCATTGTTCAATCATACAACGGTTAGGGTTCCCACCTCACCCAACACAATAAGCTGCCCGCGTATTTAAATTGCTTGTTGAGATGAGGCAAGAGGCAACAGGCAAGGGGCAACACCTCCCCTTGCCCCTTGGGTCGTTTCATTCTCTCTTATGTCATTCTCTCAAATCCTTATCTGGCAACGTTTTTAGTCGATTTCTCGGAAATACATAGCTGAAAATTTTTAAAAACGTCGTGCTTTAGACATCTCCAAAAATTATAACCCAGTCACAGCTTGCTTTTAGCCTGTGTACTAATTAATAAGTAGTTCGACGGCTGAAGCGTATATCTATCGTTGCTAATTCAATGGCTCTTCGTTACTTGGTATGATTCGATCAGGGGGCATAAATCGACTAAATCCTTATCCGGCAAGAGACTTAATTGATTAGCTCGTTCTAGATCGAAAACAATTGACAAAAATCGCCAAATGTCTTTCTATATAAGGGTT
>NZ_JASJFF010000267.1:0-1113 GCF_030065435.1 Microcystis sp. M53603_WE2 | reverse complement strand
CTTGACGAATAGAAGGATTAAGCATAATCACTCGACGATTAACAGCAATCATTTCGAGTTTACCATGTCTTTTAAGGCTCTGATAATCTCTTGATTGGCCGCGGGGAAAGTGTAATGATCTAGTTCCTCGATAGTTACCCAGCGGATTTCTTCACATTCGATCGCTCTTGCTTGGCCGCTGAGATAACGACAGTTATATACTTGTAGATTAACCCGAAAATGACTATAGGTGTGATCGATGGTGATTAAATGACTATCCACTGCGATTTCAATGCCAATTTCTTCTAATACCTCCCGTTTAATACATTCTTGTACCGTTTCATTGCCTTCGATTTTGCCACCGGGGAATTCCCAAAAACCGCCCAAGAGTCCCTTGGCTAGACGGCGATCAATTAAAATTAAATCTCGATCATCTCTAATTACGGCCACACCGATTTGTTTACAGGGTAAAGAGTCTGTTTCTGGAATCATAGCGGTTATTAGCGAAAAAACAGCAAAAAATAGTTAAAAACTGACTGCGGAAAATTGAGTCAAAAGATGATATAATCGAGAATTGTACGATTAACGATTAACAATGACAGTCAGTTCCGAATCAAAGTTTATTTTAAAAGTATTGTGGTTAGATCAGAACGTAGCGATCGCTGTGGATCAGGTGGTCGGCAAAGGAACTAGCCCCCTCACCGCTTATTTTTTCTGGCCGCGCAATGATGCTTGGCAACAACTGCAAGAGGAGTTAGAAGCAAAACACTGGATTGATGAGTCCGATCGCGTTGATGTTCTCAACAAAGCCACAGAAGTAATTAATTTTTGGCAAGAGTTACGCAATCAAGGCCGACAAATCCCCATGGCCGATGCACAGTTAAAATTCCCCGAAGTTGTGTTTAGTGGTAGCAATTAATTTATCGAAAAAATCGGGTCTAAAACCTCGCCTTAAGGCGAAAAGTTTTTGGAGCGGGGCATAAATCCCCGTTACAAAAACGGCCTCCTGCCCCCTGCCTCCGCTAAGTCCGACTACTTAGGGTTTGCTGAAAAAGTTTTTCCTAGGGGCAGGGTGTAGGGTGTGGGGTGTGGGGTGTGGGGTTTTACCGATTTTGAGGGGGTCAATTACCTAAT